>CANRDM010000008.1 GCA_947629365.1 uncultured Bacilli bacterium | reverse complement strand
ATACTTTCATGTGACTTATAACTTCCTTTCAAGTAATCTCCCGTTAATACACCGTGTTCAATTAAAAGAACTCTTTTTTTCATTCTATTAACGATTTCTTTATCGTGAGTAGCCATAATAACCGTGGTTTTTAAATCTTTATTAATATTATCGATTACTTTCATTATTTCTTTTGAAGTATCAGGATCTAAATTACCAGTTGGTTCATCACATATAAGTAATTTTGGCTCATTAACTATAGCTCTTGCAATACATACTCTTTGTTGTTCACCACCAGATAATTGATGAGGAAAACTGCGCACCTTTTCTTTTAGGCCAACGATTTCAATAGCTTTCATAACTTTAGGTCTTATTTCTTTAGCGGATACTCCTAAACATTCTAAAGCAAAAGCGACATTTTCATAAACAGTTAGTTTAGGAAGTAATTTAAAGTCTTGAAAGACAACGCCAATTTTTCTTCTTAACTTATAAACTTTACCATTTCTAAGCTTAGCAACATTGACACCACCAACAATGACACTACCTTTAGTAGGTTTTTCTTCTCTATAAAGCATTTTAATAAATGTTGATTTACCACTTGCGGTATGACCAATGACAAAAACAAATTCGCCCTTTTCAATCTCTACTGATAAATCAGCTAAAGCTGTAACACCCGTTGAATAAGTTTTATTTACATTTTTTAATTCAATAAACTTCATATTTTTTACTCCTAATTAATTATATCAAAATATTCTTATTATATAAATGGTAAATTTGACCTTTTTATTCCACCTTTAACCTCATAACAATCACTAACAACAAAGAAAGCTTTGGGGTCAACAGCTAAAATTCGATCTTTAAATAAATTAACATCACGATTACTTATAACACACATAATCATCACCCCATTAATGTGGGAATAACCACCAACTGTAGGAAATATCGTAAAACCAGTATAAAATTCATTTTCAATTATTTTCTTTATTTTATTAGATTCCTTAGTATATATCATAAATTTCTTGCTATCAGAGATACCAAGAAGAATTTTATCAACAAGAATTGATTCAATTACTAAAATAATAAGGCCATAAACAACATTATCAATGCCAAAAACCAAGCCACCAGCCATTATTATAAAAATATTAAATATTAGTACACCTTTTCCTTCACTTAAATGAAGATATTTTCTCCCCATTTTAACTATTACATCACTACCACCCGTTGAAAAACCAAATTTATATACTAAACCATTACTAAAACCATACATTAATCCTGATAAGATAACCATAACGAGTACTTCTTGAAAACTTAAATAAGGAATTAGAAACTCCGCTAAAGGTACGGTAAGGGTTATAAACAATGGATAGAGAAAAGTTCCAAGTACTACCATTTTAGTTTCTTCTTTACCTAAAAACAAATAACTAATAATTAATAAACCAATATTCATAATATAGATAAACACTTCTGGATTAATATCTAATAAATGTTGAAAAATAATAGCAAGACCAGATACGCCTCCAACAACGAGGTTATTAGGAACAAAAAATAAATTATAACATAATGCTAAACAAAATGTTCCAAAAACAAATGATGTACCAGTTAAGATGGTTTCCATTAATTCTTTATTTTTATTCTTATCCTTTTTATTCCACATTTCTATCTATCCTTCATATTAATTATACAAAATTATCAATAACTATGCAATTATTTAATTTATTTTAATATTATTTCATATATTTAATTAGAGGTGATTTATATAAACGGTAATTATTATCAAAATCCTACATTTCCAACTAATGCCACACCCATTCCTCAAGCAACTCCATCTAGTCCCCCAGGCAATATTTCTTCAGTTAGTTTGATGAATACAGAGCAAAGTTACATCGAAAATATTTTAAGATTAAATAAGGGTAAAAGAGTTAACGCTTATGTTTCTTATCCCGATAGTTCGGAGTGGCAAAATAAAATTTATTCTGGCATCATTGAAGAAGCAGGTAGAGATCATTTAATTATTAGTGATCCTGTTACAGGCAACTGGTATTTAATTCGAATGATTTATCTTGATTATGTAGAATTTATGGAAAGAATTAACTATTCTCATTCATATTCAGAAAAAACTTTTTAATCAAAAAATACTATTTTTTTAGTATTTTTTTGTTGGTAAGATATGGCAGTATAGACTCATCTAGAAAAAGCAAAATACTAATGGAAAGGATGAAAAAAATGTTAAAGAAAACGATGATGTTTCTTCTAATGATGTTAGCTTTTATACCATTTATGGTTGATGCTAAAACTATTTTAGTAGGTAGTCAAGCAGAATTACTTGAAGCCCTAAAAGATAGTGAAGCCGATACCATTAAATTAAGTAAAGATATTGAAACAACGGAAAAAATTAACATCACTAGACCAGTTACAATTGATGGAGGTAATCACACAATCAAATACGTTGGTACATTTGGTAGTGATAACTCTAAATCAAATACTGTCTGGGGCGGAATCTATGTCCTACATTTTTATAAAACCTCTGGTACAGTAAAAGACATTAAACTTACTGGTGGAAATGCAGCCCTTTTACTTAATGGTTCAAAAGTAAATCTTGAGGGTACAATCGATGTTTCTGGTAATGGTTTCGGTGGTATTGAACTTGGTAAAGGTTCTGGGGTAACTGAAGCTCCTGACTTAACTTTAGCAAAAGATATTAACATCGTTAATACAACTGAAAAAGGAACAGCTCCAACTATATGGGTTGCTAAAGATGGTGCCGATGGTACTATTACAATGAATGGTATAACTAAAACTTTAGATGAAGGCGAAGAATTTTCAATTAATGAAATTGAAAAGATTCTAGGATTAGACATTACTGAAAATCCTAATACTGGTGATAATATTATGTTATATGCCACATTACTAGTAGTAAGTTTAATTGGTACTGCTACAGTATGTAAATTTATTAATAAAAAAGAATTATATTAAAAAAAAATTCATCTCTATAGAGAGGTGAATTTTTTAAGCAAACAAAAAGTAGCTTAGCTACTTTTTGTTAATTATTTAATTATTTCTGATACTACACCAGCACCAACAGTACGTCCACCTTCACGAATTGAGAATTTAGTACCATTTTCAAGTGCTACTGGAGCAATTAGTTCTACTGTCATATCAACATTATCACCAGGCATAACCATTTCAACACCAGCAGGTAACTCGATAACACCAGTTACATCTGTAGTACGGAAATAGAATTGTGGACGATAATTTGAGAAGAATGGAGTATGACGTCCGCCTTCTTCTTTAGATAGAACATAAACGCTAGCTTTAAACTTAGTATGTGGAGTAACACTGCCTGGTTTAGCAAGTACTTGTCCACGTTCAACGTCTTCACGAGCAATACCACGTAATAATACACCAGCATTGTCTCCTGCTTCAGCATAATCAAGTGTTTTACGGAACATTTCAATTCCAGTAACAACTGATTTTTGAGTAGGTTTTAAACCAACGATTTCAACTTCGTCATTAAGATTTAATCTACCACGTTCAACACGTCCTGTAACAACAGTACCACGTCCTGAAATAGTAAATACATCTTCGATACTCATTAAGAATGGTTTATCAGTATCTCTTACTGGAGCGTCAATATAACTATCAACAGCAGCCATTAAGTCACGAATACTTTGAGCAGCAGCTTCATCACCTTCAAGAGCTTTTAAAGCACTACCACGAATAATAGGACATTCAGTATCAAATCCATATTCACCAAGTAATTCTCTGATATCCATCTCAACTAAGTCTAATAGTTCAGGGTCATCTACTTGATCGCATTTATTCATATAAACAACAATCTTAGGCACACCAACTTGACGAGAAAGTAAAATATGTTCTCTAGTTTGTGGCATTGGACCGTCTGCAGCAGATACTACAAGAATAGCACCATCCATTTGAGCAGCACCAGTAATCATGTTTTTAACATAATCGGCATGTCCTGGACAGTCAACGTGAGCATAATGACGTTTTTCAGTTTCATACTCAACGTGAGCAGTATTAATTGTAATACCTCTTTCCCTTTCCTCTGGAGCTTTGTCGATATTTTCATATGCAACAAATTCTTTTCCAAAATATTTTGTGATCGCAGCAGTTAATGTAGTTTTACCGTGGTCAACGTGACCAATAGTACCTATATTAACGTGTTCTTTAGAACGATCAAATTTTTCTCTTGCCATATAATATTTTCTCCTTTCATATATACTATTATATTTTATCTAATGCTTGAAATTTTTTCAAGTATTATTCTAAATTAATCTGCTAATTTATTATTAGTTAACACTATTTTTCTTAATAATTTCATCAGCAATATTTTTTGGTACTTCTTCGTAATGATCAAGTGTCATTGTAAATGTACCACGTCCTTGTGAATTAGAACGAAGTGTTGTGGCATAACCAAACATTTCAGCTAAAGGAACCATTGCATTAATAGATAAAGCATTTCCTCTTGATTCATTACCTAGAGGTTTACCTCTTCTACTAGTTAAGTCTCCCATAACATTACCCATATATTCTTCAGGAACAACTACTTCAACCTTCATAATTGGTTCAAGTAATACTGGTTTACATTTTTTAGCAGCTTCTTTTAAAGCCATAGATGCAGCAATTTTGAAAGCCATTTCTGATGAGTCAACATCGTGATAAGAACCATCAAATAATGTTGCTTTAACATCAACAACTGGATAACCAGCAATCATACCACCAGCCATTGCTTCTTGTAACCCTTTATCAGTTACAGGAATGTATTCACGAGGAACTACACCACCAACAATGGCATCAACAAATTCATAACCTTTATCGTGATTAGGTTCAAATTTAACCCAAACGTGTCCATATTGTCCACGACCACCAGATTGTTTAATATATTTACCTTCACAATCAGCAGCTTGGGTAATTGTTTCACGATAAGCAACTTGTGGACGACCAATATTAGCTTCAACGTTAAATTCATCTTTCATTCTTCTTACTAAAACTTCAAGATGTAATTCACCCATACCACTTATAACTGTTTGACCAGTTTCAACATCAGTTTTATATCTAAATGTTGGGTCTTCTTCAGCTAATTTTTGTAAAGCTTGGCCAAGTTTATCTTGATCAGCTTTGCTTTTTGGTTCAATTGCTTCATCAATTACTGGATCAGGGAATTCCATACCATTCATAATTACTGGATTTTTTTCATCACAAAGGGTATCTGCGGTAGTAGTATTCTTAAGCCCTACTAAAGCCGCAATTTCACCTGTATAAACATCAGTAATTTCTTTTCTTTGATTAGCGTGCATTTGTAAAATACGGCCAACTCTTTCTTTAACATTCTTAGTACTATTTAAAATATAAGAACCACTAGTTAAATGCCCAGAATAGACACGGAAGAAAGCTAATCTTCCAACATAAGGGTCAGTCATAATTTTAAATGCCATTGCCGTAAATGGTTCTGAATCACTAGGATGTCTTTTTACTATATTACCTTTTTCATCAGTACATTCGATAGCTTCAATATCTGTAGGAGCTGGCATATAATCAATAACCGCATCAAGGGCTAATTTAACACCAGTATTAGATAGGGCACTACCACATAGTACTGGGAAGAATTCAGCTTTTAAAACACCTTTTCTAATTGCTCCTTTAATTTCTTCTACAGTTAATTCTTCACCACTTAAATATTTTTCCATTAAAGCATCGTCAAATTCAACAGCTTTTTCGATTAATTCTAATCTCTTTTCAGCAACTAAATCTAACATATCTTCAGGAATAGGAATTTCTTTATAATTTTCGTGTTCATCAGCACGATCAAAAGTATAAGCCTTTTGTTCAATTAAATCGATAATTCCGTGAAAATCATTTTCAGCTCCAATTGGCCATTGAATAGGAGCATAATTAACACCTAATCTTTTACCAATTGTATCAAGTGAAAATTTAAAATCAGCACCAAGTTTATCCATTTTATTAACGAAGATCATTCTTGGAACTTTATATTCAGTAGCTTGACGCCATACTGTTTCTGATTGCGGTTCAACACCTGCATTACCATCAAGTAAACAAATAGAACCATCAAGTACTCTTAAACTTCTTTGAACTTCAATAGTAAAGTCAACGTGTCCTGGGGTATCAATAATATTTAAACGATATCCTTTCCAGTGAGCAGTTGTTGCAGCACTTGTAATAGTAATACCACGTTCTTTTTCTTGTTCCATCCAGTCCATTTGTGACTCACCATCGTGAGTTTCACCTATTTTATGTGTAATACCGGTATGAAATAAAACTCTTTCTGTAAAAGTAGTTTTACCAGCATCAATATGTGCCATTATACCAATATTACGAACTTTATCAATTGTAACATCTCTTCCCATATCAATTACCATCTATAATGAGCAAATGCTTTATTAGCTTCAGCCATCTTATGTGTATCTTCACGTTTTTTAACCGCACCACCTACACCATTACTAGCATCGATAATTTCATTTGCTAAGTTTATAGCCATACCCTTTCCATTTCTTAATTTTGCATAATTAACTAACCAACGAAGTGCTAAAGTTTGAGCTCTTTCATCACTAACTTCCATTGGCACTTGATAGTTTGATCCACCAACACGGCGAGATTTAACTTCTAATGCTGGGCTAATGTTTTTCAAAGCTTCTTTATAAACTTCCATTGGGTCTTTACCTGTTTGTTTTTTAACTATATCAAAAGCTTCATATAAAATCTTTTGCGCAGTACCTTTTTTACCATCTAACATAATTGCATTAACAAGTTTTGTAACAACTTTAGAATTATATATAGGATCTGGTAAAACATCTCTTTTTATAGCTCTTCTTTTACGCATAATTTATTCCTCCTTCTTTATATTTTTTTAATATTATTTACCTTTTTTGGTACCATATCTACTTCTTGCTTGTTTACGATTTTCTACACCGTGGGTATCAAGTGTTCCACGTACAATGTGATAACGTACACCGATTAAGTCTTTAACACGACCACCACGAACAAGGACAACGCTGTGTTCTTGTAAGTTATGTCCTTCACCAGGAATGTAAGCATCGATTTCTTTACCATTAGAAAGTCTTACACGCGCATATTTACGTAATGCTGAGTTAGGTTTCTTTGGTGTTTTAGTTCCAACACGTGTACATACTCCTCTTTTTTGTGGACTTTTAACATCAGTTGTTTTTCTTTCTAGAGTATTAAATCCAACATTAAGTACAGGACTTTTACTTTTCTTTGTTTTCTTACTACGATTTTTCTTAACTAATTGATTAATTGTAGGCATATTTTTCTCTCCTCTCCATTAACACGAATCCAAGTGTGTCATATTTCCCTTTAAATGAGGTTCTACCTTAGGTAGAACCCAAATAAAATGCGTTATTAATATACCATTTTATTATATGTTTTGTCAACATATTTTATTTAATTTTTTTAATTTATTTTGGTAACATAATTATTACACGTAATAAACCCATTATAATAATTGATATTATTTATTCTACTTACCAGAACATAACCATTACATTCACTATCATCTTTATCTTTTAAACTATTAATATAACCATTTTCTTTTAATAAATCATAACTTATTTGATAACTAGTTGTTACCGTAATATTTTTATCTTCTACATATTTTCTACCAGCATCAGCTAATTTATTTTCTAAATCATTATATATTCTATTACTATTCGAATTAGCAAATGAACCATATAATTTAGAAATAAAGAATATTGATACGATTAACGCTAATAACAAAATTAAACTAATAAGTACCATTTCTAGCGTACCCCAACCATTTTTATTTAATTTCATCTTAATCTAAACTTTCCTTTACTTTTATAAATATATGACCAAATTGCTTACCATATAAGCTCTTTCTTTCATAAGTTATTGATTTATATCCTAAGCCATAATAAATATATACGTGACCATCATCATAATTTTTAGTTTCTTCTTTTAATACCACTAACATTGGCTCATCTTTTTGATAACGAAAATATTCCACAAAAATTAAACTAATATAGCCAACCACGATACCAATTATTATTGCTCTAAACATAATACTTAAGGTTTTTTTCATTGTATCACCAATTTTAATTATAAAGTACTAGTTAAAAAAAAGCAATGTTGAAAAACATTATTTGACTCTTTTGCGTGAACTAACCTCTTTACGATTGCCATTTCTGTCATATTCATAAGTTACTATAGTGCCATCATTTTTTTGAAATTCTATTTGATTATTAACAGCAACTAATAAAGTAGTTTTAACATCTACTCCTCTAGTTTCACCAGTCTTTTTATCTCTTATTATTAAACCAACAACACCAGAAATTTTATTTGCCCATACTCCATGACTCAAATAATCTGACTCCAATCTTCTTTTTTCAACAACATCACCTTTACCAAATCCTTGGTAGGCAAAGAATGTTCCTTTAATAAATTCATCATTTTGACCCTCAATTTCATTGATGCTATAAAAAGAATTAACATCGTCAATAGGGAACCCTATCATAACAGAATTATGAATATGATCATCAACTGTATCTTGTTTAATACCATTAAATACTGGTTGTGTAGATACCAAATAAGTATCGATATGAATATTATCGATATATACTTCTTTCAAAGAAGAATTTAAACCTTTAGTTAAGATATTCATATGTAAATCTTTATCACTTGTTACAGTCCAAGAATCAACGCCACTCATATATTGAATCATTAATTTAAAATCTTCCCCAGGTACATCTAATTCTTGCGTAATACCATTTTGTAAAGAATCACTTTCCAAACAAGCCTCATTGGTATCTAATACGTCATAATCATTATCAGAAGAAGCCAATTCATTAGGCAAACAAGCAGTTAAGTTTGTAATGATGGCAACAGCTAATATACCAGTAATTATTTTTTTATTAATTAATTCGCTTTTTTTCATTTAAATTTCTCCTCAATTAGATTTTATTCTATAATAATTTGTTTTTAAATGCAATAAAAAATCGCTAATTTCCCTTAGAAAAAGCCAATGCTTTCACATTGACTTAAATTATTTTAATTATATTTTTTTATAAGTAGCTTTATAACCAGATATAGTTAAACCGTGTATAGTTGAAGAAGTTGCTACCCATTTATCAAATACATAGCCAGCTTTTGCTTTAGGAGCATACATTGTTATACTAGGAATGCTTCCTCTTCTACCAATATAAACTTCACCAGTTAATTTATTAGATCCAGGAGCAACAAAACCTTCACATTCACTCATATCACAAGTAAAATAAGCAAACCATATATAACCATCATCAGATGAATATTCTACTCCACGATCTACTGTTATTGGATGATCAGTTCCCGAAGAGTTAGCATTTGCCCCAACATATTTTTTGACCTTTGCTAGAGCTTCTTGTAATTTTTCATATTCTTCTATTCTTTTACGAGTCTCTTCTTCTTCCTTTAATCTTTGTTTTAAACTTTCTGTTGATTCTCTAGCTCTTCTTTCAGCTTCTTCTTTTTCTTCTTGTTCCTTTTTAGCTTGTTCTTCGGCTTCTCTTGCTGCCTTTTTTTGGGCCGCTTCATCTTTTATTGCTTGTTCTTTCTTTGCTTGTTCTTCTTTATCTAATTGTTCACCTTTTGCAGCTTGTTTTAACATATATTCAAGTTGTTCTGGGGTTAGAGAACCATTTGATTTTTCACTAGTGCTCTTTTCTTCTACTTTTTTAGTTTCCGTCTTTGGTGTTTCTTGTACAGTACTATTTGTAGTACTGTTTGTCTCTTTCTTTGCCTCTTCTTTTACTGTGTTACTTGTAGTACTTTCGCTTTCTTTTGCCGTCTCTACTTTTTTTGCTTCAGTAGTTTTTTCCGGAACTTTCTTAGTTTCTTCTTCAGTCTTTTTAACTTCTTCTACTTTTTCAGAATTTTCTTTTACTTCCTCTTTTTTAGCTTCTTCTAAAGCCTTTCTTTCAGCTTCTTTTCTTTCTTCAGCAATTCTTTTCTCTTCTTCTTCGATTCTCTTGGCTTCTTCGATTGCTTTTTTCTCTTCTTCAATTCTTTTGGCTTCCTTTAAAGCAGCTTGTCTAGCTTCTTCAGCTTTTCTTGCTTTTTCCTCTGCTAATCTCTTAGCTTCTTCAGCCTTTTTAGCTTTTTCTTCGGCTTCTAAAGCTTTCTTAGCGGCTTCTTCCCTTTCGGCATTAGCTCTCTTAACTTCTTCTTCAACAGCTTTAACTTTTTCTAAAGCCTCTTTTTTATCTTCTTCCGTTTTAGCATTTTCAACTAAAGCTTCTGCTTGCACTTTAGCCTCTTCAGCTTTTTTAACTGTTTCTTCTAAAGCTTTAACCTCTTTATCAGCATTTTCCTTTTCTATAGTGGCTTCTTCTATTTTTTTACTAGCTGTTTCCACTTCAACTTTAGCTTCATTCGCATCATTTTCAGCTTGAGCTAATTTTTTGGCATTTTCCGCTTCAGCTATTTCATTTTCCGATAATCCTAAATTGATTTCTCCCCTCGTAGCAATGGTGTTATCTAATGCTTTGTTATTATTAGAATGTAACACAAGACCACAAACACCAGCCGTGGCTACCCCAGATGCTAAAACTATGCCTGTAACAGCTTTCATAGATACTTTTTTCATAATATCTCTCCTTTTTATACGTATAGTATAAATTATTATATGCTTAAAATCAAGATAAGTCTTGCATTTTACCTCTTTTTTGTAAATATTACCAATAAAAAAAGAAATGATTGTAAAAACCACTTCTTTTAGTTAATTTGCACTAAATTTATGCAAGTTCTACTTCAGCACCAGCTTCAGTTAATTGATCAGCAATAGCTTTAGCTTCATCAGCAGGAATATTTTCTTTAATATTTCCGCCATTATCAGCGATAGCTTTAGCTTCAACTAAACCTAAACCAGTAATTTCTTTAATGATTTTAATTACAGCAATTTTATTGCCACCAGCAGATTTTAATACTACTGTTTGAGTACTTGGTCCTTCTTCAACTGCTTGAGCAGCTGGAGCAGCAACAGCAACAGCAGATGGATCAACACCAAATTCCTCTTTCATTGCATCAACTAATTCTTTTACTTCAAGAATAGTCATTTCTTTTAATGCACTTATAAATTCATCTCTAGTTAATTTTGCCATTTTCTATTCCTTCCCTTCTAATTGTTCGGCATAAAGATTTAAACCTATTGATAATTCTTTAACATACTCTATCATACCACCTGCAAGCATAGTAAGTAATCCTTCTCTTGATGGAATACTTGCATACTCTTTTATAGTATCTAAACTTGCAACATCACCGCTAATTATTCCAACACGAATGTTTAATTTATTATGGTCTTTAGCATAACTTGCAATAATCTTAATTGGTTCAAGTAAACTTTCACCAAATAATATTGCATTAGGACCATCTAAAAAATCATTCATATCAATCTTAAGTTCATCTAATGCTCTTTTTAAAAGTGTATTCTTATAAACTTTAACTTTTGAATTAACTTCATTAAGTTTGTTTCTAAGTTCACTCATTTCTGCAACAGTTAAACCTTGATATTCAAATAAAATAACGGATTCGCTAGATTTGATATTATCAATAATTTCACTTACGATAGCTTTCTTTTCATTAAGAATTTTTTCGCTTGCCATTTTTCCTCCTTATATATTTTTAAGAAAAGCCTCCGTTTAGGGAAGCTTAAAAAGTTAAAGTTCCCCTCGGTAGGATTTTTAAAAGCAATGCTTCCCTACTGTCTTCGGTGTTTCTTTTCTTAAATTGTATTATAAACTACAACACTTAATTATGCAAGTCCAAATTAAAGTTCAAAAGTATTTTTGTCTACTTTTACGCCTGGACCCATAGTAGTTGAAAGAGTTATCTTATCAATAAAGATTCCTTTAACTGCTTGTGGTTTAGCTCTATTAATCGTCTTAACTACATAATCAAGATTTTCAAGTAACTTATCTTCTTTAAAAGATACTTTACCAATAATAGTATGAACATTTCCATAAGAATCAGTCTTATATGTTACCATACCACTTTTTAAATCTTTAATAACATCAGCAACTTTCGTTGTAACAGTACCAGTTTTAGGGTTAGGCATTAATCCCTTAGGTCCTAAAATGTTACCAATTTTACCAACTTCTGGCATCATATCTGGAGTAGCAACGATAACATCGAAATCAAACCAATTTTCAGTTTTAATCTTATCAAGCATATCTTTATCGCCAACATAATCAGCGCCAGCTTTTTTAGCTTCAGCAGCATAATCACCTTTAGCAATAACTAAAACTCTTTTACTCTTACCTGTACCATTTGGCATAACAAGTGATCCACGTAATTGTTGATCAGTCTTTTTAGCATCAATATTAAGTTTAATTGCTACTTCAACAGTACTATCAAATTTAGTAGTAGATGTCTTTTTAACTAAACTAACTGCTTCTTCTTTTGTATATAGTTTATCGCTTTCAACAAGTTTTGAAGCTTCCACATATTTTTTACTATGTTTTCTCATAAATTCCCTCCTAACTGTGGTTTATTAGCGGACTTTTTATTTAATAAATTATTTATTATTCTTGTTCTTCAGATTCGTCTTTATCTTTATCTTCATCACCAATTACTGGTACATCAACTGGAGCGTCAGCTTTAGCTTCTTCTTCCATAGCTTCAAGTTCAGCTTCTCTTTTTAACATTTCTTTTTCTTCTTCAGCTGCTTCTTTAGCTTGTTCAGCTAATTCTTTATCATTACGACCAGCAATAGCAATACCCATATTACGAGCAGTACCCTCAATAATATTCATTGCTTCTTCAACAGTGTAAGCATTTAAATCTGGAAGTTTAGTTTCAGCTATACTTCTTAAATCTGCTTCACTAATTGTCGCCACAATTTGATTTGCTCCTTTAGCACTACCTTTATTAATTTTAGCAATTTTCTTAAGTAAGAAACCTGCTGGTGGAGTCTTTAGAACAAAATCAAATGTCCTATCATCATAGATAGAAATTTCACAAGGAACAACATCTCCCATTTTTTCTCTTGTTGCATCATTAAATTTAGTACAAAACTCTTGTAAATTAATACCTGCTGGTCCTAATACAGTACCAACTGGTGGAGCTGGTGTTGCTTTACCTGCTTCAATTTCAAGTTTAATTTTCTTTACGACTTCTTTCGCCACGAAAACACCTCCTAATAATTTTCTTTGCAATGTGTTAAACGCGTGTGGTATAGGGCAAATCCGCATTCCCTCCCACAAATAACAATTAATACAAATTGCATATCAAATAATATCATAGATTTCCATAATATGCAAGGTAAATCTAATAAATTCTATCCTAATTATCGAAAAAATATTATATAAATAATTTAATGTCAAATATTTGAATGTTATTAAAAATAAATAGCATTTTCTCGTATATTATGTTATGATTAAGTTATATTAAGGATAGAGGTTTTATTATGGCTAAAAAATTTTTCTATGATAAAGTACATAATACTAAGAAAACAATTATACATCTAATAATTATTGGTGTTTGTATAATAGGTATTATAATCTGTTTTATAATTACCTCAAACTTCCAAGCTGAAAATAAAAATAAAGGGGAAGTTAGTTTAAAAAATGAAGTAACTATTGAAGTAAATGAAGAATACACCAATGAAATATTTTTTTCCAAGATTGAAAATTTTGATATTGACACAATTAATGTTCATTATCCCGATGGTTTTGATGCCAGTTTTCCAGGAGAATATACCGTAATTATTACTATTGATGGAAAAGATTATGAAACTAAATTAATTGTTGTTGATACCATCAAACCTACTTTAGTTTTAAAAGAATTAACAATTAAAGAAAATGAAACTTACAATGCTCAAGACTTTGTTGATAGTTGTACTGATAACAGTGGTAAAGAATGTGTTATAGAATTTTATAGTGATGGTACTGATGAAGAAGGTAATTTAGTTGATTATTCTGTTTATAAAGAAGAAGGTATTTATCCAATTAAGATATCTGCTAGTGACAATTCTGATAATCAAAATATTTTAGAAACAATATTAATTATTCAAAAAGAAAGTCAAACTAAACCAGATGAAAACCCAGAACCACTTCCACCAACAGTATGTAAATATGGTAATAATGATTATGATAAAGAAAATTATCTACTAGCTCTTGATGTTACAAGTGGAGGTTGTGCTATTAGCTTAGATTTATATAATCAAAATGAAGAAATTAAAAAAATAATGGAAACTGAAACAACAAGAATCGTAAAAGATGTTCAGAAGTTAAATATAACAGGTACTTTATATTTAGATAGAAGAATTTCTGCTATAACTAACTTAACAGCAACAGGAATTGTTGGTTATGAACTTAGAATGGTTTATACGTTTGATGATGGCAAAGGTGGAGAGCAAAAAACAATTGCGGAATACAAATTAGATGCTAATGGTAAGAGAGTATTCTTATCTAACGATTATAATTTAAGTGAATAAAAATTATAGGTGTTATACCTATAATTTTTTAATGTCCTCTTTTAATTAATTTAGCGTGAATAACTACTCTTTTACCGTTATAATCATAACAAGTAGATAAAGTTAATATTTTATCTTTGGTATTAACAGAAGTTTTAAAATCAAAAATACTTCGCTTTTGCATATCTTCTAAAAATTCTTTATATAACTTTTCTGTTTTAAACTTAGTTGTAATATAATAACTTTCTTGTTCTATTTTATAAACACTAAATATTTGCCAAAGAGTACTTTCTTTTTCATTAGCAAGTTTAATTATATAATTTTCTTCATTTTTAAGCCAATCATTTGTTAATACATTCTTTAAAGACGTAAACATTGATCCATCATTTCTCTTGTGCCCATAAATTATCGTATTATTTTGATAATCATAAGCATCATTTCGATAATCCATAAAAATCCAACCTGCTTTATTATAAGATTTATCAAAAGAATGTCTTAAATAATATTTATTATCACTTGTTTTAACTACCGGATACTTTACTTCTGTTCCTGGTACTTCTATATAACCAACAACATCACTATTAATTTTTTTTAATTCATCAAAATTAATATTTAATAATTCTTCATTTATATATTTATAATAAGGATCATTTTTGTCTAAAGGAGGATTTACTAACTCATAGGTAACTTCATTAACATCTTCTTTTTTGTCTTTTATTTTAACCGCATTATTAACCAGGGTAGTGACTCTTTTAGTATTCTTATTATCAATAAACCATATCATTATATTAAATATACTTATAATGATACCTATAATAAATATAGATGCCATTATTTTTAAAATAAACTTCTTATGCATTAGATCACCATTATTATTATGAATGTTTTTTGGTATAATATTTATTAGGTGATTCATTTGAAAAAAATTATTTTAGTTATTTCTTTAATAATAATTATTGTTTTAATTTATTTTTCTCTTAATTTTTTTACTTTAGATAACATTCAAGATAAAGAAGTAAACAATTCCCATAAACTTTTTGCTAATTACTATGATGATGCTAAAAAGCTTTTAGATACTTTAAATATAAATGAGAAAATAGCCCAAATTTTATTAGTAAGACATCCTGATACTCTAGATGTTACTTTCCAAAAGAATTATCAATTTGGAGGTATAATCTTCTTTAAAAGAGATTTTAACAATAAAACAAAAGATGAAGTAATTAAAATGATTCAAGATTTACAAAGAGTATCAAATATTCCTTTACTTACGGCGATTGATGAAGAAGGGGGTACCGTATCTAGACTTAGTGATAATAAAAATTTAGTAAGTACTCCTTTTAAATCACCTCAAGATTTATATAAAGAAAATGGCTATCAAGCAATATATGATGATGTTATTAATAAAAGTAATATTTTAACTAGTCTTGGTCTTAATTTAAACTTAGCTCCCGTTGTTGATGTATCTACAAATAAAGATGATTATATTTATAAAAGAACTTTAGGAATGGATACAGAACACACTAGTATTTATGCTAAAACAGTTATTGAAGCAAGTAAAATGACTAAAGTATCATATACTCTTAAACATTTTCCAGGATATGGTAGTAACAAAGACACCCATCTTACTTCATCTATTGATGATAAAACTTATGAAGATATTTTAAAATATGATTTACCACCCTTTATCTCCGGTATAGCAAGTGGCGCGGAAGCGATAATGGTTAGTCATAATATTATAAATTCAATTGATAATGTTAATCCATCTAGTTTGTCATTGAAAGTTCATAATATATTATTACAAGATTTAAATTTTACAGGTATTATTATAACTGATGATATAAGTATGAATGCTTTAAAAGATATTAATGATATTGAAATAAAAGCCATTAAAGCTGGTAATGATCTTTTAATTACCTCTGACTTTGAAAAAAGCTTTAATAATATTAAGGAAGCTTTAGAAGAAAATGTTATTACGGAAGAAGAATTAAATAATAAAGTCCTAAAAATTTTAGCTTGGAAGTATTATAAAAAATTAATTTAGCATATCTTTTATTAGGTGATTTTTATTTTGAATAATATTGTTAAAAAATTATTTTATCTATTCTTTCCTTTAATTATGGGAACTCTTATTGGCTTAATTATTACAAATTATCAAGATTATTCTCTTTTAAATAAGCCATTATTATCTCCCCCTCCATTTATTTTTCCCCTTATCTGGTCAATATTATATCTTCTTTTAGGTTTATCTTTCCTTTTATATCGTAATAATCATAATAACCCCACGACAATTAAAGTTTATTATCTTAGTTTATTTGTTAATCTTTTTTGGAGTATTTTCTTCTTTGCTTTAAAATGGTATTTCTTTACAATTTTCTGGACTATTCTTTTACTTATCCTGGTTATCTATTTATTATATTTATTTTATCAAGAATATAAACCAGCATTCTATTTAAATATTCCTTATTTATTATGGCTTATCTTTGCTACTTATTTAACAATTAGTATTTATATTCTAAACTAAAAGGAACCTTAAACAAGTTCCTTTTTAAATAAAATTATAAGTTATAATCTTTTTTGAATTCTTCAACAAATTCACTATTATCATTATATTTAAATGTTTTTATTTCTTTAAAATCAATTTTCTTTTCGATAGAAGTTGTTATTTCAAAATTAGTAGTATTTAATCTTGAACTTAAATAGAAGTAGATATATGCCATATCTTGACCATCAACATATCTTTTATCAATAGTTTCCTTAGAAATATATTTTACTTTTTCATTACTCCCAGCTTTTAATGTTTTATATGTTGTATAAATAGGGAATCCTGCAAGTTCAATTATTTCTCTATTGTCATCATCAGAAGCAATATAAACACCTGATACAGTTGGGATACTACAATTTCTGCCACCATTATCAGTAAGGTAACAAGTAGATAAACCAGCAGGCATTCCAACAGCAAAATCTTTTTCTTCATCACTTACTATAGAATAAACTATATACATTGTAACTTGATTAGAACTATTTTCACTATAATATATTTTTTCAATATTTCCAAGATCAGCATATTTATCATTTCTATATATATCAGTATTTTCATTTCTTTTGGTGCAGCCAGCTGAAATAATCAATATCACTACTATAATTAAACTAATTAAAAAATTTTTCTTCATTAACTATATCTCCTTATTTATTCTAAACTTTTTAATCTCGATCATTAAATATTAATAATAATCTTAATATTTCCAAAATAGATGTTAATACCGAGGCAACATAAGTCATTGCAGCAGATCCTAAAACTTTTTTAACCCCAACATCTTCATCTTTACCAATTAATTTTAACCGGTCTAATTCTTTTTTAGCTCTTTTACTAGCATCAAATTCCACTGGAAGCGTTATTAATTGAAATAATAAACCAACACTAATTAAACCGATACCAAAGATAAAGATTCGAAAATATTCAGCAAATAAACCAATAACAATGGCAATCCAAGCAAAACTAGATGTAAAATTAACTACCGGCACTAAAAAGCTTCTAATCCGCATAAAGGTATAATTATCTTTATCTTGAATAGCGTGTCCACATTCGTGCGCAGCAACTGAGGCCGCCGCAATAGTTTCACCGTGAAAAATATCTTTCGATAGTTTTATAACTTTTCTAGTGGGATCATAATGATCAGTTAAATTACCACTGGTTTCAACAACATAAATATTATCAAGGCCATTAGCCTCTAAGATTTTCTTAGCAACTTCAAATCCTGATAATTTTTTACTATTATTAACTTTTTTATATTTACCATAATTAACATTTATTCCTATTTGCGCTAATATAGGAATAATAATAATTAATAAATAAAATATTAAATTCAATGTACTTGCATTCATTACTACACCTCTTTATTTCTTATTTAATTTCATAAATAGTACCTTCTCTAGTATCTTTTAATATTATACCCATATTTTCTAATTCACATCTTATTTCATCAGCAAGAGCATAATCTTTATTTAATTTAGCTTGTTGTCTTAATTCTATTTTTTCTTTAATAAATTCTTCATCAATATCTTTATTACTAATATTTTCTTTGGTTAAGTCTAGACCTAATACTTGATCAAAATCTTCAATTAATTTATATTTAGTTGCATCATTTAAATCACTTTTTAAAACATCATAGACAATACTTAAAGCATTCGCGGTATTTAAATCATCACTAAGAGCTTCTTTAAATAAATCATTATATTTATTATAATTATCTATTAAAACATTATTATCATTATTTAAACTAAGTACTTTAGCTTTTAATTTTTTATAAGCATTATAAGCTCCATCTAATGATTCATAAGAGAATGTTAATTGTTTACGATAATGACTTTGTAAACACATAAACCTATAACTTAAAGGATCATAACCTTTATCAATAAGTGTAGTAACTGTTAAAGTATCACCTTTACTTTTGCTCATCTTTCCAGAAGCATCATTTAAGTGTTCCCCGTGAACCCAATATTTACACCAAGAATGTCCTAGATAACTTTCTGATTGAGCAATTTCATTAGTATGATGAGGAAATATATTATCAACTCCTCCACAATGGATATCTAAGTATTCACCTAAATATTTTAAACTAATACCAGAGCATTCAATATGCCAACCAGGATAACCTACCCCAAAAGGACTATCCCATTTTAATTCTTGGCTGTCAAATTTACTCTTAGTAAACCACAAAACAAAGTCAGCTTTATTTCTTTTATTGTCATCAACTTCGACACTTTCTCTTACACCCTCAATTAAATCTTTTTCCTCTTGGTTAGTAAGAGTATAATAATTATCTAACTTAGATGTATCAAAATAAATGTTACCTCCCGCAGCATAAGCATATCCTGTATCTAATAACTTAGAAATTATTTTAATATATTCATTAATATTTTCAGTGGCAGGACTAATTATTTCTGGTTTCTTAATATTTAAATAATCTAAATCTTTAAAGAAAGCATCAGTATAAAATTTAGCTATTTCTAAAACTGTTTTATGCTCATTTTTAGCACTAGTAACCATTTTATCATTACCAGTATCAGCATCACTTGATAAATGACCAACATCAGTTATATTCATACATCTTTTAACATTATACCCTAAATAAGTTAATGTTTTTTCTAAAATATCTTCAGTTATATAAGTTCTTAAATTACCTATATGGGCATAATGATATACAGTTGGCCCACAAGTATACATTGTAACGACATCTTTATTCCAAGGAATAAACTCTTCAATTTTTTTTGATTTAGTATTATATAACTCCATTATTTCCTCCTACTTAAGTCTATTTAAAACTTTATCTCTTCCCATTAAATATATTTCATCGGGAAGATCTGGACCGTGTTCTACTCCACTTATTTTAATTCTAATTGGCATATATAAAAGTTTACCTTTAACTCCTGTTTTTTCTTTAACAATATCAATTACTTTAGCTATTTCTTCTACATTCCAATCACTTAATTTTTCTAATTCTTCATAATATGTTTTAATTACTATAGGAATATTTTCATCACTTGCAAGAAAATCTTCATTTTCTTTACTTATTGTAATATCATCTTCAAAAAAAATTTTAACTAATTCATCTATTTGTTTTCCATATGATAAATGATCTTTATAAATAGTTAATAATCTATTAATCCATTCTTCACTTTTATCACTAACATTATATGTTAAAAATGGTTTTATAAACTTTAAATATTCATTATCAGGTAATTCTTTAATATATTTTTGATTAAACCATTCTAGTTTTTTAATATCATAAGTAGATGATGATTTACCAATTCTTTTAGGATTAAAAGCTTTAATTAATTCATCCATTGTAAATAATTCTTTATTTTCCTCTGGACTCCAACCTAATAATACTAAATAATTAACAATAGCACTAGGTAAAAATCCTTCATTATATAAATCCATAAATGATGCATCACCATTACGTTTTGATAGTTTATTTCCATCACTACCTAAAACCATTGGAACGTGGACATAGGTCGGTTTTTCCCAGCCAAATGCTTCATACAATAAATTATATTTAGCACTTTGATCTAAGTATTCTTTACCCCTAATAACGTGGGTTATTTCCATTAAATGATCATCAATAACATTAGCAAAATTATATGTTGGATAACCATCACTTTTAAGTAATATTTGATCATCTAATATACTATTATCTATTTTAATCTTACCATAAATAACATCTTCAACAATTGTTTCACCAACTTTAGGCATTTTTTGTCTTATTACATATGGTACACCATTTTTTAAATTTTCTTCAATTTTTTCTTTACTTAATCTAGAACATCTGCCATCATACAAAAATGGTTTATGACGTAAATTAGCTTTTTCACGCATTTCTTCAAGTTCTTCTTCACTACAAAAACAGTAGTAAGCAAAACCCTTCTCAACTAATTCTAAAGCATATTTTTTATAAATATCTAATCTTTCACTTTGAACATATGGTCCATAATTACCTTCATTATTTGGCCCTTCATCAATTTCTATATTACATAATTTTAAAGTATCATAAATAAAATCAATGGCCCCATCAACTTTTCTTGTTTGATCAGTGTCTTCAATACGAAGTAAAAAATCACCATTATCGTGTTTGGCCACTAAATATTCAAATATAGCAGTTCTTAAATTACCTATATGCATAAACCCAGTTGGACTTGGTGCAAATCTTGTTCTTGTTTTCATAATCCACTTCCTTTATGGAATTATTTTACCACATTAATTAAATATTTTCACTATATTTCATTGTTGAAAACTCTTAACTTTTCAACATTATAAAAGTCTTCATAAAAAAGGAAGGAATAATTCCTTCCAAAGAGTTAAGTCTATGAGGTTTTTACGAGTTTTCCTTCTCGAGGCATTATTTTACTATTATAAGTGGGTCTGTTAAGATTCTAGTACCTGATGAAATTGACACTGATGGTTCAAGATAGAAACCGACAAAAACTCTCTAGCTTTATAATCGCTATGCCACTGATATATTGATACTAATGACTTTTTTTATTAAGTTCATATAAAATAGACATTACTTTACTACCTTAATATTTATTATCCCATAGTTGCATCTTTATAACATACTAGATTACTTGTCCCACTTCCAGAGTATTCTTTCCATCCAGATGCACATATATATTTAGTACTACTTCCTACATTTCCAATACGTTGCCAACAAGAACTCTCACAAGATGACATAGAGTCGTATGAAAACCCAGTTAAATTACAATCATATTCGTATCCATAAGAACTAACAGTTCCATCTTTTTTACAATTACTTTCACACGTTGATTCATCGTGGTATGAATAGATGTAGTCTAGTACTGTACAATGCCAGTCATTATGTAGACCATCGTCATTCTGATAACACGTCCCCTCAGTATGACAACTCATATTCGGGTTTGTACTTGTGCTTCCATTTAAACTACATTTATAAATAATATCACCGAGAGTACACTCACCTCTTTCTTTTTCGTCACACTCAGCTTGAGCTAAAGACTCTGAATCATATTGTTTAGTTGTATCTAAACTACACGTCCAGTATGTTGTTGTAACATTACCTGTTTTACATATCCATCCTTTTTGTGGATCTTCTACTAATTCTCCCTCTGAACACGAATAATTATTTTTTGTTTTTATTTTGTTACTTGCAGTTGTACTTGACTTTCTTCCTGATTTATCTTTAATGTAAGTTTCTATTGTATATTCTGTGTTCGGTTGTAATTTTCTTACCGTACAATTTGTGCTCGTTCCTTTATCCCACGTTCCAATAGTAGTGGCTCTGCAGTAGATTTCATTTTCATCTACTCCTGTTCCTGTATCACTAGTATTTAGGCTTATTGTTATGCTTTCTGTTGTTACATTATTTCCAGTTATTTCTACTATTGGATTTATTTTATCTAAGGTTATACTTTGAGTTGATATATTTGATTCATTTCCTGCCTTATCTTTTACTTTGAAATTGACTGTATGACTTCCTTCTGTATCGTTTATTGTATAACTTTGATTTGTTATTGTTGTTGATGTATTGCTATTGTAACTACAACTACTACCTTCATATA
>CANRDM010000007.1 GCA_947629365.1 uncultured Bacilli bacterium | reverse complement strand
TAAGCTAGTTTCTTTCTACCCATTTCTTTGAATTCGATAACTTTAGATTTGTTATCAGTTAAAAGCTTTTGAACATTTTTAGCAATATTTTTAATTGTTGCTTCATCTAATGTAGCTTTAACGATAAACATAATTTCATATTTAGTCATCTTTACACCTCCTTATGGTCTTTTGGCTTTTCTAATAAAAAGCAAGGAGTAATTAATTTACTCGTTTAATAGTATACCAAAAATATATTTTATTGTAAATAACTATTTTTTACATAATAATATATTACTTTAAGCTTTTTATTATGCCTTATACATTAAATCTAAAGTAGACAATATCACCATCTTGCATTAAATAATCTTTGCCTTCAATACGGACCTTGCCTTTTTCTCTTACTTTAAGTTCACTACCTAAATCATATAAGTCTTGAAAACTCATAACTTCCGCTCTTATGAAACCTCTTTCAAAATCACTATGGATTATACCGGCACAAGACGGAGCTTTCATTCCTTTTCTAAATGTCCAAGCCCGACATTCATCACTACCAGAGGTAAAGAATGTCGCAAGTCCTAGTAAATCATAGGTTGCGAAAATTAATTTATCAAGACCACTTGATGTTATCCCCACATCTTTTAAGAATGCTTCTTTTTCTTCATTTTCTAAATCGGCTAAATCACTTTCTAACTTAGCACACATTACTACCACAGATGAAGACTCCCGCTCTGCATATGCTTTTAATTTTAAAGAATAATCATTATCTCCAACTGATGCAGAAACTTCATCAACATTAGCAACATAAATTACTTTTTTTAATGTGATGAAATTAAAGTTCTTTAGAATTAATAATTCGTCTTCCGAAAATTCAACATTTCTTAAAGATATATTTTTTTCTAAGTTATCTTTAACTTTTCTTAATAGTTCTACTTCTTTAATTGCTTCTTTTTCTTTAGTTGTTTTAGCTTTTTTCTCGATTTTTCCTAAACGATTAGTAACTATTTCTAAATCAGATAATATAAGTTCCGTATTAATAATTTCAACATCTCTAATGGGATCAGTTGCTCCTTCAACGTGAGTAATATTTTCATCATCAAAACAACGAACAACATTAACGATAGCATCAACTTCTCTTATATGCGATAAAAATTTATTACCAAGTCCTTCACCAGAGGCCGCTCCACTTACAAGTCCAGCAATATCAATAAATTCAAAAGTTGTGGGAACAACACTTTTAGGATTATATAAACTTGCTAAAAAATCAAGTCTTGTATCGGGAACGACAACCACCCCAACATTTGGTTCAATGGTAGCAAATGGATAATTCGCCGCCAAAATATGTTTCTTTGTAATAGCGTTAAATAAAGTTGACTTACCAACATTAGGTAGCCCAACTATACCAGCTTGTAAACTCACTTAAAACCCTCCTTAAGATACCGTTGGGAATACGGATACTCCCATTGGAATACCAATAATATACCATATTAATAGTAATACTAATAAAGAAAAGCCAATAATAATACTATATGGTATTTGATATTTGATTGAATCAATTAAACGAATTCGTTTATCACTTTGATTATATTTTTCTAAAAATGCTAAATAAACTATAAAATATGCTAAAATTGGTGTTAAATTAATTGTGCAACTTTCGGCAAAACGGAAAATTATTTGGGTAAATTCCGCTGATATTTCGGAATTATAAGCAATCGGAATAACTGATGGTGCAAGAATTGCCCACTTAGAAATACTTGATGGTAAAACTAAAGTGGAAATGGCTACTCCAACAAAGATTACAACGATTAATGGTAAACCAACAAAGTTACTATTACTAATAAAACTAGCAATGGCCCCGACAATAACATTACCAATATTCGTTTGTTTAAAAATACTAATAAATGTTGAAGCAAAGAAAATGCTTACTAACATATTACCAATACCATCTAAGGAATGGCCTAAATTATCACAAAAATCGTGATGATTTTTAATTGTCTTAACGCCAATACCATAAAACAATCCTAAAATAATAAATAATAAAGTTACAATAAAGACAAAACCATTACTAAAGAAAGAATTAACACTAAATAATTTATCAATATATCTAACTTGTGAATTATCGAGTAAAGCTCCGCTTAAAGGTAGATTTGGAATAATACTATAAATAAAAATAATTAAATATATAAAAGCACTACTACAAGCATATATCATACCTTTCTTTTCATCTTTAGTGACAATATCTTCTTCTAGCTCACTTTCGGTAAATTCATATTTAGGCAATTTCTTTGCAATAATACCTTCGGTAACAACTGTTATTATATAAGCTACCAATAACACAGCCACTAGCATAATAAGAATAAAGGCTGTTGTTTTAATTTCATAACTTCCCTTTATGGTATGAATAGCTTGTAAAGTATAATTAAGAAGTCCTGAATCAGTTGATGTAAAAATAACATTAATGGCATTACCACAAGAAAGGGCAGCAAAAGATGCTATAATACCAATCGCGGGATTTCTTTTACCATAATAGAAAAGAAGCGCTCCTAAAGGAATAAAAATTAAATAAGATAAATCACCAAAAACACTAGCTAAAATACAGAATAGAACAAAGAAGAAAGTAACTGTTCTTTTCTTTAACTTTTTAGTTGTTAAGGTAATAGTAGTTTGTAAAAAACCACTTTTGTCCATAATACTTATTCCCATAAGAAGAATAATTAAATTTGACAAAACAGTAAAATTAGCAAAATTAGATACTGTTGATGTAAATATATATTTAATACCACTTAAATTAAATAATGATTTAATTACTTCTGTTCTAGGTAATAGTTCTAAAGAAATATCTTTTACTTGATAAAAAGTACTTTGAACATCTAATAATTTTAAAACACCACTTAAAACAACAGTTATAATTATTAATAAAAAATATACCATCAAAGGATGTAAGGGTTTTTTAATTTTCTTCTTTTTGCTCACTTTTTATCACCTTCTTTAACTTTTTCTGAAATTCTAATCTATCCATCATAATTTCTCTTCCACAATTATTACATTTTAATTTAATATCTACTCCCACTCTTGTTATAGTCCAGTTGTTTTCTCCACAAGCGTGATTTTTACGCATAACTACAACATCATTAAGAGAAAAAGTCTTATCCATATTAATCCTCACTAATCTCTATATTTAATATTTCCATTATTCTTTCTAAATCTTTATCTGAATCAAAAGATATTTCTATTTTATTCTTACTTATTCTAACTTTATTACCAATTTTATCACTAATTACATTTTCATACATTTTATATTTACTATTAACATTATCATTATTATTATTTTTTAAAATAGGCATTCTTTTAGCAACATCATCTTTATTAACTAAGTTTTCTAAATCACGAACATTAAGTCTTTCTTTAATAATTTTTTTAGCTAAAGCTTCAATTTGTTCTTTATCGCTAAGTTTGCTTAAAACTCTAGCGTGTGATGGAGATATTTCTTTATTAATAACCATTGATTGAATATTTTCAGGTAAATTTAAAAGCCCTAATAAATTAGTTACATAACTTCTACTTTTACCAAACTTAGTAGCAAATTCTTCTTGGGTAATACCTCTTAACTTAATAATATTTAAAACACTATTAGCTTCATCAATTGCATTTAAATCTTCTCTTTGAATATTTTCAATCAAAGCAATTTCCATCATTTCTTGATCAGTAAACTCTTTGATAATCGCCGGTATTTCATTTAAACCAGCAATTTTAGAAGCTTTAAGACGACGTTCACCCGCAACAAGTTCATAACCCTTAATGCTTTTCTTAACGATAATTGGTTGCACTACCCCATATTCTTTAATTGATACTGCTAATTCTTGCAAACTATCTTCATTAAATGTTTTTCGAGGTTGATGAGGATTACTTCTAATTTCATTAACATTAATTAAAGTAACATCTTTTTTATTTTCAGCCACTATTTCTTTTTCAAAATTATCAAAATCAATAACATTATTTGAAAATAGTTGTTCTAACCCCTTTCCTAAAGCTTTTTTCTTAGGTTCCATAAATACCTCTTTTCTAACTATTACGTTCAATTACTTCTACAGCTAAATTGTGGTAAGCTTCCGTTGCTCGACTTGTTGGATCATATTCATTAATTGGTTTGCCGTGTGATGGAGCTTCCACTAATCTAACTAATCTTGGAATAATTGTATTAAAAACTTTATCTTTAAAATATTTTCTGATTTCTTCAATAACTTCTAAGCCAATATTAGTCCTACCATCAAGCATTGTTAAAAGAACTCCTTCAATTGCAAGTGATGGATTCATTCCTGATTGAACCATTATGATTGTATTAAGCAATTGGGTAATACCCTCTAAAGCATAAAATTCACATTGAACAGGAATAATAACTGAATCACTAGCCACTAAAGCATTCATTGTTCCAAACCCAAGAGATGGTTGACAATCAATAATGATATAATCAAATATATGTCTTATCTTATTAATAGCATTTCTTAATTGTTCATTTTGATGAAAGTTTTGCTCCTCTAACATTTTTTTCACAAATTCAACATCAATACCAACTAAATTTAAAGTTGAAGGAATAATTGCTAAATTTTCAAAACTTGTTTTTTTAATTGCCTCTTCAATATCACAAGCTCCCGTCATAACTTCATATATATCGTGATCAAAATCATTAGAATTAAATCCAAGCCCAGTTGTAGCGTTACTTTGCGGATCTAAATCTATTAATAATACCTTTTTATTTTCTTTACCTAAAGCTGCAGCTAAATTAATACTTGTTGTTGTTTTGCCAACTCCCCCTTTTTGATTAACTAATGAAATAACTTTTGCCATAACACACCTCTTTAATACATAAAATTCTTCGTATTAATATTTTACCATATAAATAATATTTAGGGTATAAAAAAAGAAAGAATTTTTAATCTTTCTTAAAATTTTTTAAAAACATTATACTAATTCAATTCTTACTTCTAAAGCATCATCGCCTTGGCGCTCAGCAAGTTTAATTATTCTTGTATAACCACCATTACGATTTTCATATCTTTTAGCTAAATCATCAAACACTTTTTTAACTACATCTGAATCATTATGTAAGAATGCTAAAGCTTTACGACGAGATACTAAAGTACCACGTTTTCCATAAGTAATCATTTTATCAACAAATTTTCTTACTTCTTTAGCTCTTGCTTCAGTAGTAACAACTGCTTCGTGCATAATAACATCTTTAGTAAGTCCTGCTAAAATGCTTCTTCTAATTCTTGTTTCTCTTCCTAATTTTCTATATGCCATAATATTACTCCTTAAATGTTAGTCCTAAGTCAGCAACTTTATCAAGAACTTCTTTAAGACTCTTCTTACCTAAGTTTCTAATCTTAGTAACTTCTACTTCTCTTTTTTCTACTAAATCTTGAACTGTATGAATACCAGCACGTTTTAAACAATTGTAAGCCCTTACACTAAATTCAACTTCCTCAATTGGTGTTTCAAGGGTCTTAGTAATTGTATCAACTTTTTTCTCTTGCATTAAACCAGAAAAATCACTAATAGAACTTAAATCAGTAATGATATTAAAATGTTCTACTAGAATTTTACCAGCAAGAGCTAAAGCTTCTTCTGGGCTCATACTACCATTAGTAGTAATTTCCATAATTAATTTATCATAATTTTCATTTTGACCAACACGAGTATCAACTACTTCGTATTTAACAAGTTCAATTGGTGAATATGATGAATCGATAGCTATTGTGCCAACTTTTAAATCTTCTAAACGTTTTTTATTTTCTTTACTATCTACATAACCACGACCATTTTCAACAGTCATTTCAATATCAATAGATCCACCCTTAACAAGATTACAAATAACTAAATCTTCGTTAATAATTTCAATATCAGGATCTTTATCAATCATTCCTGCTGTAACAGGACCTTCACTATCAGCGTGTAATCTAATTGTTTTTAATTCATTTGTATGATTTTTAACAACTAAATCTTTAATTGCTAAAACGATACCTGTAACATCTTCAACTACACCTTCAATTTTTTGAAATTCGTGTAAAACGCCATCAATTCTAATGCTGGTAACAGCACTTCCGGGAAGACTTGATAGTAATACTCTTCTTAAAGCATTACCAATTGTAGTTCCAAATCCTCTCTCTAAAGGTTCCATTTCAAATTTAGCAAAATGGTTTGACTCGTTGTATTCAGTAATTTTGTATTCTGGTTTATCAAATTTTATCGTCATACAATATTCCTTTCTTTAAAACTAATTTCTAGGTCTTTTTGGTGGACGGCATCCATTATGAGGTACTGGTGTTTCATCAACAATACTAGTAATTTCTAGTCCAGCACTTTGAAGTGAACGAATTGCATTTTCTCTACCAGGTCCTAAACCTTTAACATAAACATCAACTTTTTTAACACCTTGTTCAATTGCGGCAGCGGCAGCAGCTTCAGCTGTAAGTCCAGCAGCATATGGAGTTTTCTTTTTACTTCCTAAATAACCAATTCTACCAGCACTAGACCAACTAATTGCATTCCCTGCTTTGTCAGAAATAGTAACTATGGTGTTATTATAAGTTGCGTGAATATGTGCTTCAGCTTCTGGAATACTCTTCTTAATTTTTCTTTTTCTTCTATTATAAGCCATTTATTGTCCCCTACTTTCCTACTTTTTTCTTATTAGCTACAACTTTACCTTTACCTTTACGAGTTCTAGCATTTCTACTTGTTCTTTGTCCTCTTACAGGTAGGCCTTTCTTGTGTCTAATACCTTCATAACAATTAATTTCCATTTTATTTTTAATGCTCATTTGAACATCACGACGTAGATCACCTTCAACAGTGTATTTATCTACTTCTTTTCTTAATGCGGTAATTTCATCTTCAGTTAAATCTTTAATTTTTTTAGTTTCTTCAACACCAGCAGCCGCACAAATTGTCTTTGCTAAAGGACGACCAATACCATAGATAGCAGTAAGTCCTATACAAGTATGTTTTTCACCTGGTAAATCAATATTCTTAATTCTTGCCATAATATCCTCCTAACCTTGTACTTGTTTGTGTTTAGGGTTATCACAAATAACCATAACTTTTCCATTTCTTCTAATTATTTTACATTTTTTACATATTTTCTTAACTGATGGTCTAACTTTCATAAATACTCTCCTATTCTTTATTTCATAACTATACGCTTTAGCGTTTATTCCAAGTTATAATCCCACGTGTTAAATCGTAAGGCGACAATTGCACTGTAACGGTATCACCCGGTAGAATACGTATCATATTGATGCGCATTTTACCAGAAACGTAGGCTTTTACAGTATGCCCATTCGCAAGTTCAACTAAGTAATCAGAGCCTTTTAGAACTTCCGTAACTTTGCCTTCGACTTCAATTTTATCATTCTTTTTTGATTCATTATTGTTATTTTTTTTGGAATCTGTCAAATTTCTCACTCTCCCGTTAATATAACATATCCATCTTTTGTCACTAATACTGTATGTTCGAAATGGGCACTAGGAAGTCCATCTTCCGTTTTAATTGTCCATTCATCTTCTTCCATATAAATGTGTCTAGTGCCAAGATTTAACATTGGTTCAACTGCAATTACCATACCTTCTTTTAGAACTCTTGAATCTTTAGTATAGTAATTAGGAACATCTGGATCTTCGTGTACCGAAGTACCAACTCCGTGACCAACTAATTCTCTTACAACACCTAAATTACATTTATTAGCAAAACTTTCAATTTTACTTCCGATATCACTTATTTTAGCACCAGATTTAATTGCACTCAAGCCTTCATATAAAGATTTTTTTGTATTTTCGACTAAATCTTTAACTTCCTTAGGGGCTGTGCCAACTATATAAGTATTAGCGGAATCTGAATGATATCCTTTATATTCTACTCCGATATCAATTGATACAACATCACCATTTTTGATTTTTCTTCTTCCTGGTATCCCGTGTACCACTTCATCATTAATAGAAATACAGATACTTGCTGGGTAACCCTCATACCCTAAAAATGATGGTTTGCAATCATTTTGTAAAATAAATTTATGAGCAATATCATTTAATTCTTTAGTAGTAATACCAACTTTTAAATGTTTAGCTACTTCTAAATGGGTTAAGTAATTAACTTTCCCAGCAATTTTCATTAATTCAATTTCTCTATCACTTTTTATACTAATCATTTTAAAATTTCCTTAATTCTATCTGCAATTTTTGAGCTATCTTCCATTGCGGAAACAATATGAAGCTTGCTCATCTTTTCATAATAATTTTTTATTGGTTCTGTATTTTCTTTAAATGTTTTAAAACGAATTCTAAAAGATTCTTCATTATCATCATCTCTTGTTTTTAACGTTTTACCACATTTATCACAGATACCATCTACTTGTGGTTTTAATTCATCATAATATTTATTGTATGATGCTCCACAAGAACAAGTAAGACGGCCAAGTGCTCTTTTTAATGCTTCTTCTAAAGATATATCTAAATAAATAACTTCATAATTATAAATATCTAAACTATTAAATAAATTATTTAAATATTCAGCTTGTTCCAATGTCCTTGGATAACCATCTAGAATAAATGGCCCCGCAATATTCTTTAATTTATTTTCAATGAGTTTATTAACGATCTCATCATTTACTAAATTACCTTTTGCTAGAATTTCTTTTATTTCTAACCCAAGAGAAGTTTCTTTATTTATTTCTTCTCTTAACATATCTCCAGTGGAAATATGCAGATATCCTAAATTTTTTAAAATTTCACTTTGAGTTCCTTTACCACTAGCGGGAGGAGCAATAAAAATCACACTTTTCACTATCTTAATTTTCTCCTTTTTTCTTTATAACTTCTTGCTAGTAAACTACTTTCAAGTTGTTTATAAGTTTCAATTGCTACACCAACAACGATTAGTATACCGGTTCCCCCAATAGATATAGCTGTACCTAATTTAGAAACTCTTGATACTAATGTTGGTAAAATAGCAATGATCATTAAGAAAATACTTCCAACAATTGTTAACTTACCAATTGAATTACTAATATATTTTGAAGTATCACTTCCAGGTCTTACCCCGGGGATGTATCCTCCTCTTTCATTTAAATTTTTACTCATTTCATCAGGATTCATCATCATAAATGTATAGAAATATCCAAAGAAGAAGATTAATACTAAGTATAAAATCATTCCTGTATTAGATGTTGGTACTATCCATTTATTCATAAAGGCAACTGCTGCATCACTTTTAAAAAGGGCCGCAATTGTTGATGGAATAGATAAAATTATTTGAGCAAATATTACCGGTATAACACCAGCTGAATTCAATTTTATTGGTAAATAACTTTGTTCTCCACCATATGCACTATTAGTTCTATTAGCATATTGAATAGGTATTCTTCTTTCAGCCAGTTGGGTATAAATAACACCAACTAAAACTAAAATATAAACGATAACAAATAAGATAAACATAAAAATATTTAAACCATTATAAGCATTTACAAATACTCTTGGCATACTAAATAAGATACCAGCTAAGATGATCATTGATGAACCATTACCAATACCTTTTTTAGTAATTTCATCACCTAACCATAAACAGAAAGAAGTACCAGCCGTCATAACAACAGCAGTAGCCATCATTTCCATTGGTGATAATCCTAAAGTCTTATTATACATTATACATAAAGCATAACTTTGCGCAAAAGCAAAAATAATTGCTAAGTATCTGGTTATTTTGTTTATTTTTTGCCTTCCAGTATACCCTTCTTCTTTTAATTCACTAAAATAAGGAATTATGTCCATTTGAAGTAATTGGGTTATGATTGATGCAGTAATGTATGGTGAAACCCCTAAAGCAAAAATTGATACATTTTGAAGTCCACCACCACTCATTAAGTTAAATATTTCTAAGGCACCAAGTCCTTCAATAACACCATCTACCCAAGGAACGGTAATTGTTGTTCCTAAACAGAACAAGCCTAAACAGAAAAGGGTAAAATAAATTCTCTTTCTTAAATCTTTATTAGATTTAGAAAATAATTGGGAAAACCCACTGAACATCTAAATCACCTCTGCTTTACCGCCGGCTTTTTCTATTTTAGTAACAGCCTTACTTGAAAATCTATGTGCTTTAACAGTTAACTTTTTATTAAGTTCACCATTTGCTAGTACTTTAATACCACATAGTGCGTCTTTAATTATTCCTCTTTCCTTTAATATTTCTGGAGTAACTACATCACCATCTTTGAAGAAATTATTTAAAGCATTTAAATTGATTGTGGCAAATTCACATCTAAATCTTTTATTATTAAATCCTCTTTTAGGTATTCTTCTATAAAGAGGTGCTTGTCCACCTTGGAACCAAGGAGATATTGATGCTCCACTTCTCGCTTTTTGACCTTTTTCTCCACGAGTTGAAGTCTTACCCATTCCACTTCCTGGTCCACGGCCTACTCTTTTTATTCCTTTAGTCTCTTTAGATTTTGGTAAATTTTCTAATCTCATCTTATAATTCCTCCACCTTTTTGCCACGAAGTTCTGCAATATGTTCTGGAGTTCTTTGAGCTTGTAATCCTTCTAAAGTTGCTTTAGCAACATTAATTTGGGTATTAGCTCCTAAACTTTTAGCAACAATATCTTTAACACCGGCAAGTTCTAAGACAGCTCTTGCTGCACCACCAGCAATGATTCCACGTCCTTCTTTAGCTGGTTTTAGTAAAACAATACTACGACCAACTTTTCCAGTTATTTCGTGCGGAATAGTTCTATTATCAATTAAAGATATTTTTACAACATTTTTATTAGCAGCTTGGATAGCTTTCTTAATCGCTTCTGAAACTTCATTAGCTTTTCCAGTTCCTATACCAATTAAACCTTTACGATTACCAACAGCAACATCGGCTTTAAAACGGAAATGTCTTCCACCTTTTGTTACTTTTGTTACTTTAGAAATTGATATAACTTTTTCTTCTAATAAATTTTTCTTAGCATCGTTATTTTTTCTATTAACAACTTTTTTATCCATAATATCCTCCTTATATCTCTAATCCTGCTTCTCTTGCAGCATCTGCTAGAGCACTTACACGACCATGATATAGGTAACCGCCACGATCGAATACTACTTTATTAATTTTTGCTTTCTTACATTTTTCGGCAATATCTTTACCTACTGCTTTGGCAGCTTCAATATTACCACCATTAGAAAGTTTTAATTCACGGCTAGATGAAGATACTAAAGTTACACCTTTTTCATCATCAATAACTTGAGCATAAATTTCTGAATTAGAACGGAAAACATTAAGTCTTGGCATTTCTTTTGTTCCACTTAAATTTTTTCTTATTCTTTTATGTCTTATTTCACGCATAGCGTTTCTTGATTCTTTTCTTATCATCATTTACCTCCTTATGCCGCTTTCTTTCCTTCTTTACGACGAACAATTTCGCCTTTATATCTTATACCTTTACCTTTATAAGGTTCTGGACTTCTTACTTTTCTAACATTAGCAGCAAATTCTGATACTTTTTGTTTATCAATTCCCTTGATTGTAATTTCGGTATTAGAAACAAGTTCTGCACTAAGTCCTTCAGGTATTTCAATCTCAACTGGGTGGCTATAACCGGCATTAATAACAATTTTTTTACCTTGAACATTAAATCTATAACCAACACCAACTGCTTCAAGTCCTTTTTCAAAACCTTTTGAAACACCATCTATCATACTTTTAATTAATGAATTAGTAGTACCTTGGATCATATTAGCATCTTTGGTATCTTTTATCTTTTTAGTAATAATAGTATTTTCTTCTTGTTTAACTTCAACTAAATTACTATAAGCATAACTTAATTCACCTTTATTACTTTTAACAGTTATAACATTATTTTCAATTGTTACTGTTACACCTTCTGGTATAACTAATTTTCTTTCACCAATTCTACTCATAATTACTTACCAAATATAGGCAAGGACTTCGCCTCCTAACTTAGCTTCTCTTGCTTCTTTATCAGTCATTAAACCTTTAGAAGTAGAAATAATAGCAATACCTAAACCATTAAGAACACGAGGAACTTCATTAGCTTTTGCATATACTCTTAAACCTGATTTACTAATTCTTCTAAGACCAGTGATAACTCTTTCTTTCTTTGCCCCATATTTAAGGTTAATTGTTAAAGTATCACCTTTAGTACTTTTTTCATATTTAAAATCTTCGATATAACCTTCACGTTTTAATATTTCGGCAATACCTAAAGTCATTTTAGTTCCAACAACTTGAACAGTTGGATACTTCATAACATTAGCATTACGAATACGTGTTAACATATCTGCTATTTTATCTTGTACAAACATATCAATTCCTCCTACCAACTAGATTTCTTTACGCCCGGAAGCTTACCTTCGTTAGCAAGTTCTCTAAAACAAATACGACATAATTTAAATTTGCTTAAGACTGCATGAGGTCTTCCACATCTTTCACATCTTGTGTATTCTCTTGTAGAAAATTTTTGTTTTCTTCTATTTTTAACTTTTAAACTTGTTTTAGCCATAATAACTCCTAACCTTTAAATGGCATTCCAAATGCCTTTAGTAATGCATATGCTTCGTCATTACTTTTTGCTGTAGTAACGAATACTATATCCATACCTCTAATTTTATAAACATTATCATATTCGATTTCTGGGAAAATTAATTGTTCTTTAATACCTAAAGTATAATTTCCTTTACCATCAAATGAATGAGCAGATATACCACGGAAATCTCTTACTCTTGGAAGTGAAACTCTAATTAATTTTTCCATAAAATTATACATATTTTCACCACGAAGAGTAACTTTAACACCAACTGGTTGACCTTCTCTTAATTTAAAACCAGCAATTGATTTACGAGCATTAGTAACAACAGCCTTTTGACCAGCAATTAATTCTAAGTCTTTAACTGCAGCTTCAATAAATTTAGCATCGTGGCTTCCTTCACCAACACCCATATTAATAACGATCTTCTCTAGGCGAGGAACTTCCATAACACTTTTATATTTTAATTCTTTCATTAAATCTTTTTTAATTTTAGATTCATATAATTCTTTAAAATTACTCATAAATTCACCTACTTACTAGCTTTCTTCGAAGTTGTTTTTTTAGCTTTTACTTCTTTTACCTCTTTAGCTTCTTTAACAACTTTTTCATTCTTTACTTCTTTAGTTTTAGTTTCTTTTTTAGGAGCTTTTTCCTTTTTATCAACTAATTTAACGTTAGAAACATTGATTGGCATTTCAATATCAAATATACCACCCTTATCATTAGTTGTTCTTGGTTTAGTATGTCTTTTAGAAATATTTATGCCTTCAACAACAACTTTGTTTTGGCTTTTTAAAGTTTTTAATACTTTGCCAGTTTTGCCTTTGTCTTCACCAGCAATAACTAATACATTATCATTTACTTTAATTTTCATATTGCCTCCTATAAAACCTCAGGAGCTAAAGAAACGATTTTCATATAATCTTTTTCTCTTAATTCTCTAGCTACTGGACCAAGTACTCTTGTTCCGATAGGTGATTTATCATCTTTAATAAGAACACAAGCATTATCATCAAATTTAATGTATGATCCATCTTCTCTTCTTACACCTTCAACAGTTCTAACAATAACTGCTTTAACAACTTTTCCTTTAGGCATATTACTATTAGGAATAGCTTTTTTAACAGTACCAACAACAACATCACCAATGTTACCACTTTTAACACGGCTGCCACCCATAACTTTTATTACTAAAAGTTCACGAGCTCCTGTATTATCAGCAACTTTTAATCTAGTTTCTTCTTGAACCATAATAATACCTCCTAAAGAATTACAGCTTTTTCTAAGACTTCAACTAATTCGTATTTCTTTAATTTAGAAATAGGTTTTGTAAGTCTTATTCTCACTGTATCTCCTAATTTTGCTTTATTTTCTTCATCATTAGCGTGATATTTTTTAGAATATTTAACACGTTTATTATATAGTGGATGACGTTTGTAAGTTTCGACTAAAACAGTTATAGTTTTATCGTTTTTATCACTTACTACTTTACCAACTAATTCTTGTACTCTTTTAGCCATTATTTAGACGCACCCTCCATTTCTCTTTCTTTAAGAACAGTTTTCATTTTAGCAACATTTTTTCTAAGTTCTCTTAAAACTACTGGTTTTTCTAGAGTTCCATTTGCTTGTTGCATTCTTTTTGTGAATAAATCTTCTTTAGTTTCTCTGATCTTCTTCTTTAAATCAGCATCAGATAATTTTCTAATATCTTTAATATCCACTATTATTCACCATCCTTTTTAATAAATTTACATTTGATTGGAAGTTTGTGAGAAGCAAGGCGTAGAGCTTCTCTTGCTGTTGCTTCATCAATTTCACTAATTTCAAACATAATTTTACCTTTTTTAACTACAGCAACATATTGTTCAACGTTACCTTTACCTTTTCCTTGACGAGTTTCAAGAGGTTTCATAGTTAATGGTAAGTGTGGGAAAATGTTAATAAATACCTTTCCACCACGTTTCATATAACGAGTCATTGCAATACGTGCTGCTTCAATTTGACGAGCAGATACCCAAGCTCCTTCTAAAGCAACTAATCCATAATCGCCTTTAGTAAGAGTTGTATTCCCTTTTGCGTGACCATCATATGTTAATCTGTGCGACTTTCTATATTTAGTCCTCTTTGGCATCAACATTTGAAGTCGCCTCCTTCTTTATTTGTTTTTTACTAGGTAGAATTTCATCTTTATAAATCCATACCTTAACCCCAATTTTTCCATAAGTAGTGTTTGCTTCACTTTGCGCATAATCAATATCAGCACGAATTGTATGTAGAGGAACAGTACCTTCTGTATATCCTTCACTACGAGCCATTTCAACACCATTTAATCTTCCAGAAACTAAAGTTTTAATACCTTTAGCATCAGCTTTCATTGTATCTCTAATTGCTCTTTTTTGAGCCGCTCTAAAAGGTGCTCTATTTTCAATTTGCATTGCAATATTGTCAGCAACTAATTTAGCATTTAAATTAGGATTTTTTTCTTCAACTATGTTAATAAATACTTCTTCATTAACAAGGTTAGATACTTTTTTACGTAATTTTTCGATGTCTTCACCACCACGACCAATAATAACACCAGGTTTAGCAGTTCTAATTGTAACATCTACTCTATTTTTCTTTCTTTCAATTAATACGGAAGAAATTGATGCATCTTTAAGATTTTTTAAAATATATTCACGAATCTTAATATCTTTATTAACTAAATCAGCATAATCTTTTTTACTATACCATCTTGAGTCCCAATCTTTATTGACACCTAGACGATATCCAATTGGATTAACTTTTTGTCCCATTATTTAGCATCTCCTTCCATTTTACCATCAGTAACAACTACTTTGATATGACTAGTTCTTTTATCGTGTCTATCAACATTACCACGAGAGGCAAATTGAATTCTTTTTAATACTCTACCAGGATTAACAAAACACTCTTTAATAACTAAATCACTTTCATTCATTCCATTGTTATTAACAGCATTAGCTACAGCAGAATTTAATACTTTAAGTATCATTCTACTAGCTTTAGTATTTGTGGTTTCTAGTATATTTCTTGCGCTTTCAACATCTTTACCTCTAACTAAATCCATAGTCATTCTTGCAAGACGTGGTTTGATAATAGCGCCTTTATGTATTGCGTAAGCTTCCATTATTTATTACCTCCACCAGCGTGTCCAGTAAACTTACGAGTTTGTGAAAACTCTCCTAGTTTATGACCAACCATTTCTTCAGTTATATAAACTGGGATAAATTCTTTACCATTATGAATAGCAACGGTATGTCCAACAAAATCAGGATAAATTGTACTTCTTCTAGACCAAGTTTTAATAACTGTTTTCTTATTTTCTTTATTTAAATTTTGAACCTTTTTTAAAAGTGATTCTTCAACATAAGGTCCTTTTTTTAAACTTCTTGCCATATTATCCTCCTATTTACTCTTCCTACTGATAATTAATTTTTCAGAAGCTTTCTTAGATTTACGAGTTTTATGACCAAGGGCTGGTTTACCCCAAGGTGTCATAGGGCTCTTACGACCAACAGGTGCTCTACCTTCACCACCACCGTGTGGGTGATCGTTAGGGTTCATTACGCTACCACGGTTAGTAGGTCTAATACCCATATGTCTTTTTCTTCCAGCTTTTCCTAAATTAACTAGGTTAGCATCTTCATTACCAACAACACCAATAGTGGCAATACAGACACCTAAGATTTTTCTTGTTTCGCCAGAAGTTAAACGAACAATAACATATTTACCATCACGACCAAGAATTTGTGCAGAAGCACCAGCCGCACGGCAAAGTTCTGCTCCTTTACCAGGTTTAAGTTCAATACAATGAACCATTGTACCAACTGGAATATTTTGTAGTGGTAAAGAGTTACCTACTTTAATATCAGCACTTTCACCATTTTCAATAATCATCCCAACCTTTAATCCATTCGGAGCAATGATATATCTTTTTTCGCCATCATGATAATTAATTAATGCAATGTTTGCATTTCTATTTGGATCGTATTCAATTGTAGCAACACGACCAGTCACACCAATTTTATTTCTTTTGTAATCAATAACCCGATATTTCTTAGTATGTCCACCACCAATATGACGAACAGTAAGTTTACCTTGGTTATTTCTTCCACCAGTTTTATTTACCTTAACAACTAAAGATTTAGTAGGATTATTATTAGTAGTAATTTCTTCATTAACTAAAGTACTCATTCCCCTACGACCATTAGTAGTAGGTCTAAAATGTTTTATTGCCATAATTTATCCTCCTATAAATCTATAGTAGAGCCTTGTTTTAAAGTAACCATTGCTTTTTTATAAGCTTTAGTAGTTCCTTCATATCTTCCTACTCTACGTCTTTTAGTTTTTGTATTAAGTGTATTAACACTTTCAACACTAACTTTGAATGCTTCTTCAATAGCACTCTTAATTTCATCTTTAGTAGCGCTCTTTGCTACTTTGAAAGTATAAACATTATTTTGTCTTTCTTTCATACTTTTTTCCGTAACAACTGGTGAATAAATAATATCACTATAATGTTTCATTATTTAAGCACCTCCTCAATTTCTTTTAAAGCATCTTCTTCAATAACTAAATTATCAGCATTAACAATGTCATAACAATTTATCTCAGATGCCATAAGAACTAGAACATTTCCTAAATTTCTAGTAGCCATATATAAATTTTCATTTTCATCTTTAGTAATAAAAATAGTTTTACCAGCAAGTTTTAATGTTTCTAACATTTTTGTTGCTTCTTTTGTTTTTAAAGATTTAAAATCAATTTTATCAACTACCATAATAGCTTTTTCTTTATTTTTATAAGTTAAAGCGGTTTTTAAAGCCAAGCTTCTTTCTTTACGATTGATTTTAAATGTATAATCACGATTATCAACACCAAAAGCAATACCGCCACCACGCCATTGAGTAGCACGAATACTACCTTGACGAGCACGTCCTGTACCTTTTTGTTTCCAAGGTTTTCTGCCACCACCAGAAACTTCCGCTCTTGATTTTGTCTTTCTTGTTCCTTGACGAGTGCTATCTAGTTGTAAACGAATCATTTTCTTTAGGGCATCATCATTAACATCAATATTCCAAATTTTACTATCAAGGGTAATGTCTTTAACATCTTCACCCTTTAAATTTTTAACACTTATCTTTGTCATTTTTATTTCCTTTCTAGACTAATTATTAGCCTCTTCTGGATTTTCTTCTTTAGCTTCTTCTTTAGTTTCTTCTTTTGCTTCTTCATTTTCAACTGTTTCAACTACTTCTTCAGTATTTTGATTAGCTTCTTCAGTAACATTTTCATTTGCTACTTCTTCTACAACTTCATCAACAACAGTTTCTTCTTTTTCACTTTCATAAGTTAAAAGTTCTTTTGGCGAAGCCTTTCTTGAATTTTTAATTGCTGTTCTAATATAAACTAAAGAATTTTTTGCACCTGGAATATTACCACTAACTAAAATGTAATTATCGTTTGTATTAACTTCAATAATTTCTAGATTTTGAATTGTAACAGTTTCAACACCCATATGTCCTGGTAATTTTTTACCTTTTAATACTCTTTTAGGAAGCATAGTTCCAAGAGAACCAGGTTTTCTATGATAATGTGATCCGTGTCCCATTGGACCTCTAGATTGATTCCATTTTTTGATAACACCTTGTGTACCTTTACCTTTTGAAGTACCTGTTACATCAACTACTTCACCAACGGTAAATACATCTACCCCAATTTTATCTCCAACATTATAAGTAGCATCTACATCTCTAATTTCTTTTAAGAAGCGCTTAGGTGTAGTGTTAGCTTTTTGTGCGTGGCCAATTTCAGCTTTATTCGCACGATTACTTTTCTTTTCAAATACGCCAAGTTGAATAGCATTATAACCATCTTTTTCAACTGTCTTAACTTGCATTACAACGTTTTCATCACAAGATACAACAGTTACCGGAATTAATTTACCATCTTTGGTAAATACTTGTGTCATTCCAACTTTGCGTCCTAAGATTCCTTTCATTTTACTTTTCCTTTCCTAACTATCTTATTTAAATGTTTTAATATCGATGTCAACGCCACTTGGTAAATCTAAATGACTTAAAGCATCAATTGTTTCTTTACTTGGGTTTTTAATATCCACAAGTCTTTTGTGAGTTCTTCTTTCAAATTGTTCACGACTATCTTTATATTTGTGAACCGCTCTTAAAACAGTAAACTTTTCAATTTCTGTTGGAAGAGGCACTGGTCCAGATACTTCCCCACCTGTTCTTTTTACAGTTTCAACAATTTTAGAAGCAGCGATATCTAAAACACGATGATCGTATGCTCTTAAATTGATTCTAACTTTTTCTGACATTTTCTAATGTCCTCCTTTCGCCTATATCTAGTATAGACTTGCTCCATTCGAATTCCCTAATTTCTAGAATAATATTTACCAACTTATCCTAGCGTATCAGCAACCTCGCATATCATCGCAGTCATACGAATATCATTATAACACACTAATTATATGATTTGCAACCATAAACTTGCTATTTTTTAAAAAAATTATAAATAAAAAAATTGCATTCATATTTATGCAATTTTAAATTATCTTCTAAGCTTTCTTGAATTATCAATTCTTTCTTTTAATTTTATTTTTTCTTCTTCACTTAATGCACGATATTCAATTAATCCTTCACTAGAACGATATCCATCTTTTTGATAATCATATTGTTCTTCTAAAGCAATTTTTTCATCAAGTGCACACTTTTTCTCTTTTCTTTCACTTTCTATACTTTTTGGATTGTATTTATCCCACAATCCCCCTACTACTATTTCATTCATAATATTTTCTCCATATGAAGTATTATATAATTAAATAGATTAATTTTTCAACTTTTATTTATCTATTTTTGAAAAAAACTTATATATTAGCTTCTTCTGTACCACTTCCAAAGTTCCCAAATATTAAACTTCCTAAATTTGTAGTAATTAAGTCACTAACTAAAGTTTTAGTTCCATTATTATTCATTAAATTACTAATAATTGTATTTCCATCTTCTTCTTTAATCATACTTGATTCAATATAATTACTTATATCTAATTCATTAACTTTTTCGATATTATTCATTTCATAATTAATAGTAACTTTAATATTATCATCTTCTTTACTTAGATCCACAATTAATGATCCTTTATTATCACTAATATTATTACTGATATGATAATTACCATCTTTACTAGATATCTTAATATCAAAAATTAAACTATTATCTTCATTAGCAATAGTACCATTTATTTTTTCATTATCTTTTTCACATTCTATTTGAAAATAATCTTTCTTTATTTCCATCTTTCCAAGTTTTACTTTATTTCCATTATATAGAGTACTGATTTCATAGGTATTTTCTTTTAAATAATCAATTACATAAGTATCACCATATACTATAATAACATTCGTTACTTTATTATCTTTATTTATCTTAGTAGTTATTTTTAAATCATCTTGAACTGGTTCTAAATCTTGCTTTTTACTATCAATTAATTTCTTTACTTCATCAGTTGATCTATTACTTATACTAGCAATAGCCATTAATAAATTATTATTATACTTAATACTTTCCATTAAATTATTTCTATAACTATTTAAATTATCTTTATTAATATTTAAAATATAACTAGTTATATCATTTTCACTTTCAATAGTAAAATATTCTTTTTTCAAATTATTTTTAATAATCTTACTTAATTCATTAATAATAGTTCTTAAATTATTTAAATCAATTGCATTCCATATAGGTGAAAAATTACTATCAGCTATTTTAATTGGTCTATCATAAATATTTTCTAAAGCTATATATGCATCACTATTTTTTAATAAGCTATTTATATCAGCAACTTTTTCCCCTTTATAGTTTAATTCTAATTTGCTATTAGCAACATTATTTAACATATTTATTTCATTATCATAGTTAATAGTTACATTATTTAATATATTATATATTTTATTTAATTCATTATCTTTAGTTTGTAAATCCAAAGTTATATTGCCTTTTAAAGAGACAGCTTTATTATATTTTTTATTAGTATTATCAATATTTTCTATTAAATAATCTTTAAAGTTGTCTATTGCTTGATAATAAACATTTTCAGGATTCTTGCTTTTTTGATGAAGATAAAATGATATACCTCCCACTAAAAAGATACCAATTAATAAAATACAGACAATGATAAAAGGCATTTTCTTTTTGGTTGTAGTTTGACATTCTAATTCATTCATATCTATTCACTTCCTATTCTTATATTTACTTTTCGATAAAGAAAGCATAATATTCATCAAAAGTTATATCATTTTCATAAATATATTTAGCTACTTCATCACCAACATAACGATAATGCCAAGGTTCAAAAATATAACCTGTAATATATTCTTTACCTTGAGGATATCTTTCAATAAAACCATATTTATAAGCATTTTCTTTTAACCAAGCATATTCTTTAGTATTTTCAAAATGTTTATTTTCATCTGCTGTATTTAAATCTGTAGCAAGACCAGTTTGATGTTCAGAATAACCAGCTCTTGCTGAATAAGTATCCGCTGCTTCTTTACCATCTTTATTAACATAACGATTATATAAATTTTCTTGTGTTTTGAAACTACGATAACTAGAAATATTAAATAATTTTATACCATCTTTACTAGCATCATCAATCATATCTTTTAAATGTTCATAAGCAGTGGCATTCATTTTATAACCATCATAAGAATATATATTACTCATTTCCACTAAATCAGGTTCATAATCATCAGGTAATTTATGGTATTTATTAACAAGAACAAGTAATCCATCATCTAAATTTGTATCAACAACATCAGTATAAAAAGCACTATCAATATGAGCATTAACATCAGAAACAATATCTTTAGAACTTTTAGAAGGATTACTCTTAGCGTAGCTTAAGTAACGAGATAGATTTCTTTCTAAATAATATTGTTCATTTTTAATTGCAGTTAAAATAGGGTCTTCTTCATTATTATTAGGTTTAACGACACTTCCATTATTACTTGGTTTACTCACATTATCCTTCTCCCTATTTCTGTTTTTCAAATATATAACACTACTAAAACATATTACACAAAGTAACAATAATATGACTAAAATAATAATTAATTTTTTTCTTTGTCTTCTACTCATTTTAAATACTCCTATTTAAATAAAATATCTGTTTCTTTCATTTCTTCGGGTATAGCTATATCCATATATTCTAAGATAGTCGGAGCAACCATTGTTAAATCGCCACTTTCTTTTAACTTAACACTTTTATCTAAAATAATAAATGGTACTTTACTTAAAGTATGCGTTGTTACTTTATTACCCTCACTATCAATCATTATATCAGCATTACCGTGATCCGCTAAGATAATAACTTTATAAAAATTATCAAAAGCTTTTTCAACTATCTTTTCTAAACATAAATCAACAGCCATACAAGCCTTAACAGTTGCTTCAAAATTACCGGTATGACCAACCATATCCGGATTTGCAAAATTCATTAAAATAAAATCATAATCTTGCATCATACATTCAATACATTTTTTAGTAATTTCCACTGCACTCATTTCTGGTTTTAAATCATAAGTAGCAACTTTAGGCGAAGGAATTAAAAACTGATTACATTTACTAATTTTACCACTATAACCACCATCAAAAAAATAAGTAACGTGAGGAAATTTTTCTGTTTCAGCAATTCTTGCTTGAGTTAATCCTAATTTTTCTAAATAAAGACCTAAAGGATTAGTAATATCTACTTCATCGATAAAATTTTTAGTTGGTATATTTTTATCAATTGGTAAAAATGAATAAACATCTAAATCGGTAATAACAGGTTTAAATGGTTCAAATGATGCATCAACAAAAGACGATAATATTTGTTTAGCTCGATCTGCTCGATAATTCATCCATATAAGTACATCACCATTTTTAATTAAAGATGATTGATTAATAACAATTGGTCTTATAAATTCATCTGTTATATCTTTAGCATACATTTTATTTAAAGCATCTTTAATATCATTATTATTAATACCTATTCCTCTAGTAACTAAGTCATAATAAACTTTAGTTCTTTCAAAATTTCGATCACGATCCATTGCATAATATCTGCCCGCAATAGTAGCAATATCACCAACTTTGTTTGCTTTAATAACATCTAGTATTTGTTTAATATATTGATAAGCATCTTTAACTCCAGTATCTCTTCCATCTGTTATAATATGGAAATGAATTTTTTTAAAACCATTTTTAACTAGTATTTGATACAACTTAATAAAATCATCAATACCAGCGTGAACATTACCATCACTAGCAAGACCCATTATATGAATATCTCTTTCTTTAGCTAATAATAATTCTTGAAATTGTTTATTTTCTAAAACATTACTATCTAAAAATTCATTAACTAAAGTTTCATTTTGTTTAATTAAACGACCAGCTCCAATAGTTAAATGGCCAGTTTCACTATTACCAAATTGACCTTTGTGTAAACCAACATACTCTTCTGATGCATACAATGAGGAATGAGGATATTCATCCCAAAGGCGTTTAAAAGTTTTCATATCAGCGGCTTTAATGGCATTTCCTTCTTCTTCATCTCTTAACCCAAAGCCATCTAAAATAATAGTCAAAATCTTTTTCATCTTTTCACCTTAACATTAATATATCATAACTTCTATAAAATTACAATTTACTATCCTCATTTAATAATATTAAAAAAAGTAAAAAAGTTAGCCTCTTTTACTTAATTATAAGCTAAATGATTATCAACTCTTAGTTTGTCAGCAAGAGTAGATAAATACTCAGCATTAGTAGGTTTATCTCTATTAATATTAACGCTATTACCAAAGATATTTTCCATTAGATTAATATCTCCTCTGTTCCAACTTATTTCAATCGCGTGTCTAATGGCTCTTTCAACTCTTGTCGATGTTGTATCAAATTTCTTAGCTATTTCTGGATAAACATCTTTCGTAACATATGAAATCATTTTCTCATCTTTATATACTATTTGTACTCCTTCTTTTATATATTGATATCCTCTAATATGTGAAGGAATACCTAAATTATGAAGTAGACTAGTTAATAATCTTTCTTGTTCAAATGATTTATTATTTTCATTATCATCAAAAGATAATATTCGCTTTTCTAAACTCGCATAATTAATTGGTTTTAACATATAGTAATCAATACCAAATTTATTGGCTTCTTCTAATATATGTTCATCTCTAAAACTAGTTGTAACAATAACATTTTTATTAATCTTTCGGGAAGCCATTTCACTTAAAATATATAAACCATCCATTTTAGGAATGACTAAATCCATTACAATTACATCAACATCATTAATGTGATTGATTAAATAACTAAGACCATCCTCCCCATTATTTTTACAAGCTACTACCTTAATTACTTCGTGACTGCTAAAGTACTTCTCTAAGTCTTTAGTTACTGAATCATTATCAATAACTAATACTCTAATACTATTTTTCATCATTTTCTCCTTTTTCTATAATTTTTGTACTGCTTGTAAATTCATTATAAAATAATATTTGACAAAAAGCCATAGGAAGTTTTGACAAGTTTTGTCTATTGATGTAAACATTTGTCGAAATATGACGAATTTGTCTCTTTTATTACAAATTTAACGACTGGTTTATTACAAATTTTAAAAAAACAATCAAAAAGAATGCACAATTAGGAATCTTTTTGTACATACTTAAATTCCCATTTTTGTACATTCTTATCACGTCATTAACAATTAGATACTAGTTTTTTTCTTTCCTTAATAGCTTATATTAGTAAAATATTATAAATATGTCAATAGTTTTTGAAAATGTCTTAAAATTTAAAAAACATTAACGGGAAAAATATTCTCGTTTTTGTTTGAAAT
>CANRDM010000006.1 GCA_947629365.1 uncultured Bacilli bacterium | reverse complement strand
GAGGCATTTCCTTATGTAAAACCTAAAAAAAAGAAACTGTCAAGAAATTAATCATTTAATTTCGCGACAGCCCCTTTAATATCCTCCACCAGAACCAAATGAATCCAGTTCTTCTTGAGTTACAACAACATTTATTCTCATTCTCCTATTACCACAAACAAATAATCCTTGACCTTGAGGATAATATTTAATACTTTCTTTTTCACTTTCATTTAAGTCAATTAATTGAGCTAGATCATCAACTGATTGCTTTCTTAATCCCATAATCAAATAATAAGCCGCATTATCAAATATTGCTTTGCCGTGAACCAATACTTGTGGAGCAGCAAAATCTGAAGGTTGTTGAGTAATAATAATTGTTCCCGTATTATACTTACGACTTCTTCTTTGAATTTGTGCTAAGAACTCTGCTCCAAGTTCATTATGACTAGCAAGTAATACGTGAGCTTCATCAACCATCATAATAGTATTAATTTCTTTTTCAAGACATAAGCCCCAAGCATATTTTAAAATATTAAAGAATAAAGCATTTTTAATATTTTCATCACTATTCATTAACTCTTTAATATTAAACACAATAAAATCACTATTAATTTGAATTGTCGTATGACCAGTAAAATAATATCTTAATTCTTTTACAAGTGGTCTTACTTTAAGCTCTAATCTTTCCATTACATCACGTTCGTGAGTAGCATCAACCATTGATAATAATCTACCTTGAATGGTTGCATAAACATCATCAAATGTTGGATAGTCTTCTCTTGTAAGTTTAGTATAATCAGTATCAAAATCAATTTTAAATCTTTTATAAGTATCTTGAACTACTTCACTAAATAATGTTAAAACATCATCTTCAATTGATGGACTATAATATTTCATAAAAGCTTTTAATTGTTGTAATGTTCTTGTTAAAACAGTATATCCCAAACCTTGGCTAATTTCTTCTTCATCAACATCCATTACTATCTCTAGAGGATTTACCATTCCAAATTCTCCACCTTTACCTAGGTCTAAGAAATCTCCTCCAATAGCATTTGCCATATCTTCTAATTCACCTTCAGGGTCAATAGCAACAATTTTACAGCCATTTCTAATATGTGTTCTAAGCAATAATTTAGCTGCCGTTGATTTACCTGAACCAGAAGTACCAAGTAAAATTAAATTGGCATTATTACGATTATTTTCATTTTTTATTTGATATAAAAATTGGTTAAATAAAACTACACCACCAGAAAAATCTACACCAAAAAGACAAGATAATCCTGGATCTTTGATGCTATCAAAAACATATGGATACATTGCAGCAATTGTAATGGAAGGAATTGGTGTTCCAATTCTTTGTTCAATATCTTGTTTAGGAAAGATTGGTACAATGCTTTTAAGTACTTTTTCTTGTTCAAACATTAAGGCAACGCCACTCATACCTAAAGCATTTAAATAACTCTTAACTTCCATCTTTTTAATATCAAGTTCTTCTTTACTATCAGCAGATAACATTAAGTGCATTTGAAAATCAAAGATACGTGCATCAGTCGCCGCTAGCATTGAAACAAATTGCTCTAATGATTCATAATCTTGACGAATCCTTTCTTGCATTGTTTGATCTCTTTCTGATTGATATCTTGTTTTTAAATCAGCAATTTCTTTATTAATCATTTTTTGTAATACGCTAAATTGAATAGGTATATGTTTAACAACAACTTTAACACCAGATATATTTGTAATATCAGAAAGATAGCCTAAATAGATATTCTTTGGAAATGATACAATAGTTATAATTGTTGAATATTTGCCACCTATCCTAAATTCTGTAGGTTTAAACTCCATCCCTCTTGGAGCAACTTCACTCTTAGTATTCATTAGCTCATCACCGTTCCAAAATTGGTAGATTCTCCACCATTTAATAAATTATCTAAAATCATTCTTAAGTCATTATTGCTTGTTTGACTTGATTGAAGGCCACAACCTGCAAGACCACTTATCATATTGTGTAACTTCTTTTGTAAAATTTCTAATTTCTTTTCTTGAAAGATTAAATAATATTCAGTATCAACAACATTATATTCAGCACTCATAAATTGATTAGCTTTATTAATATCTTGTAATATTAATTTTCTAATTTCATTATTAGGAGTATTATTATAAACTTTTTGAAGTTCTGCTAAATATAAATTAATATCAACTGGGCGATCAGCTATAATAAGCCAAAATTCATAATCAAGTGTATTATAAAAATTTCTTAAACTATAAACAATGTTATCTTGAGCTGTTTGATCAAGAATAAAAATATTTTTAGGGTGTACTTTAACTCCAGTAACATAATAACCATTATCTAGTTGAATCATTCCATTCATAATTTGTTTAATTGGCACCCAAGATTCTGTATATTTTGAATTATTTGTCGCTTGAGTTGAATCTTTCATAGATACACCATCCTTTCCAATAATATCTTCTTCTATTAGTATAAAAATTATAAATATTTGTTAATAGTTGTAAAACATTATGATAATGAGGAACTGGCATTACTAAAAACGTCGAAATAAGTGCCGGAAGCATCATTACTATCATTACCCCTAAATCAACATTATGGACTGCAAGTAGCAACCCAAATGATACCACAACCCCAAATGCAAAAATACCTAAATCTGTTCCTGTAAAAAATCCTAATATTAATTGTGATTTTTTTGTATTGGCAGGAATTAAATATGTTTGCTCTCTTCTATCTTCATTCACTATTCATACCTCCTAATTATTTTTTATCACTATTTTGACTATTTCTTCTTTGCATCTTTTCATATTGACGATTAATTTCAGAATTAGTAACTTCAGATGCTGATTTTAATTGCTTCATAAAGTCTGTTGCATTAGTAGAACTAATTTCAGAATCAGCAGGTGGTTTAACTATATGGTCTTTATCGCCTTCACGTAATGTCTTAGCAACCATAGAATTACTATTTTCCTTCAATTTATCGTTAATAATATCAAATTCTGCTTGAATTGAAAGAGCTTCTTTTTCTGCTCCAGTATGATTTTTAGCCATACTCGCAAATCCATCTGTTAAATCTTTCAAACCTTTATTATAAGCATTTGTAGCATTGGCAAGTTCTCTAGCAAATTCATCATTAGTTTGAGCTTTAATTCTTCCTCTAGTTAAAACTTTTGCAATTTCTGCATCAAACATAGTAGCAGCTGCAACTCTCTCTTTTTCTAAATTAGCAATCTCTTCAGAATAACTTTTTTTAGTATTGTCTCGCTCAAGAGTTATTCTATTTATTTCTTCAGTATAACTACTTCTTAAAGTTTCCATAGAACTTCTTGCATTAGCTTTTTCCGTTTCATACTCGGCATCGGTTTGGCCCTCTAATTTACCACGAGTTAAAACTTTATTTAATTCCATTATTCTTGCGTTAATCTCTGTTGCTTTAGTATCAAGCGTAAATTGATATTCTAAATCGCTTTTTTGAATTTTTTCTCTAATATTATTTATATCCAACTCAATTTCAGAATTTCTTTTATTAGCAGCTTGTCTAATAGATGTTACTTCAGCAGCAAATTCTTCTTCGGTTTGTTCTGTTTTTCTAGGTCCTCTAGTTTTCATTGCATCCATTGTTTGCTCCATAACATCAAGTCTTTTGCTACCATAAGTTTGACCATCAGCACCAATTCTTGACTCAAATTCACTAATTTTTCTTTTTGCCTCCACCAATCTTGCAGTATCACCGGCTTTTTCAGCTTCTTTTTCAGCTTTTCGATAACTTTCTATTTCACTTAACTCGGTAGCACTTAAACCTACATAAAATTCTTGTTTATGCTTTTTAATGTAATCTTCACTTACGTTTTTAATATTACTTAAAGATTTTAACATTGCATCACTTGATGATCTTTCGGCTTGTAAAGCTGAATAATCAAGCTTTATACCTGCCCACTCAGCGGCTGTTTCAAGAGAATCACTTAAATGACCACCAACAACACCGCCAATATGTTTCTTACCATCATCACCTTTTTCAATAGTAATAAATTTACCGCCGTGACTAGCTTTATAAGTATCTCTTTTATCTTTAGCATCAACGGCACCTTTTGCACCAGTTTGAGCAGCTTTTTTCATTTCAGATGCATTTTTAGCTCCAGCACCAGCTTTTAAACCTCTAGCTGTTCCGGATGCAGCACCACCAATCATTGAGGCAACACCACCAAAAACAGATCCTAATGCTGAGCCAACTGCTTTTGTTTTATTCCATCCGCCTTCTTTAGTTTTTATACCTTTAAATTTATTGGCAGCGTTTTTGTAGGCTCCAACTCCATTTCTAACTAAAGCTTGTGTTCCAGCACCCAAAGCAGCACCAGCAGCATAAGCTCCTCCTTCTTTTAATTTTTCTCTAATACCAAGTTTCATATTACCTGAATCAAGGCCAGTTATATCTTTGATTAGTTTTGGTGCTTGACGCATAAACATTACTAAGCCCATAAGTATGAAAGCTTTTGTTAGTAAACCAATAAAGAATCCCCATTTAAACACATTAGTAGTTAAGAATGGTGCACTCAACATTGCCTTACATAAATAAACAGTAAAATAGAAAATAAAGATTCTAATATATACTTCAGCATAACAAGCTAAAGTTATTTTTGTCCATTTTGAAAACATATCACTAAATTTACTATTAGGAACAATTCTCATAAATAAAGGAATCGGGGCAATAATTTGATAAAATACCAATTTAACTAAACGAACTGCCATATCAAAACAAAATGATACTGCAACATAAATTAATATTAAACCTGCTAAAATAGAAAGTAAAAAGTTAAAATCGACTTCATCTTTAGCTACGTTTTCTGAAAAATCAGTATATTGACTAAATCTTCCTTCATCTTCGGCTATTTTTAAAGCTTCAGCAAAAGAAATTTTATCACCATCTCTAGCTTGAACACTCTCTTGACAAGTAGCAATATCACTACCATCACATTTGCTTTCATTAACATTTAAAAATGCTGAAAAAACTCCATTAGTTATACTATAAGCGCCTTTACCAATTTCATCAATTGTATTGCCACCTTCAGTTGACTCTAAACTACCATAATTAAAGAATCTACCTATAGTATTTTGAGTTAATAAAACAGAATCTTGAAAATCATAAGCAAAAGCAAAAATTGTTGGCAACACAGCCATTATAATTCCTGAAGAAACTAAATTAAGAATTATCTTTTTAATGGTTGATGTTCCATTTTTCTGATCATCAGGATTAACCATCCCTTTTAAAAGAGAAAATGCTAAAACAAATAGCATAACTATCCCAATTACAATATAAAAATTTTTAATTATATCATTATAGGTTGATGGACTAACAACTTCACCAGTTGCTAAAATAAGGAATATTTTGAATGCTGCCGCGGCAACATTATATATTCCTACCACAATCCATATACCTATTTTAGTAAATGCTCCATCTAAACTTAAAAACATATAATACTAGCCCCCAATACCGCATAAATCAATTGCCCGATCATTTAAATACTCTAAAACAAATCTAATCAAAAGTGGTAAAAAGAAAATAACTACACAATAAATTAATCTCTTTATTGTTTTAGATGTTGCCTTTTGAATGGCATCATTATCGTGAGCAGTAACTGCGGTAATAAAATCAAACATTGACATAACAATTAAAAGAATGATAGCAACATACTTTAAAACACTAAATGCTTTATCCAAATAAAATGCTGGTGTACCAGATGTTGATGGTGAACCTAAAAGTGATGTACAACTAGATGCATCAAGCATATATGGTTTTTCTATATCTAAATTAGTTTTAGCCACAACTGATAATGGAAAAAAAACTATTAATAATAATATTCCTATTTTTTTCATAAAAGACTTCTCCTTAACTGAATTTACTATTTTATTTTATCATATTTTATTAATAAAAACTACTATGTTAATAAAAAAAATGAAAATAAATTTCATTTTAATTTAACGACAATTCTCTGGATAAAAAATACAATTAGTACAAGAAGGAAAATTATCACTCTCATTTAGTCCGATAAAATTTAATATACTAATTATTATTGTCGGAATAAAAAATACTATTATACCCGCAATAACTCTTTTTATTAAAAAATTAGTGGCCTTACTTAAAGCTTTATCATCACTTGCTATACTTGCTTTCGTAAAATCTACTATTCCGAAAATAATAATTAGCATTGGTACTACCCATTTGGCAATTTTTATTACATAACCAACAATCCTAACTGCACTTCTTATTCCCGCATTGCCCTCAGTTGTATTACTACACCAATCATCATAATTAAGTCTACTTTGACTTATAGTATTTAAGACCATAGAAAATTCTAAATTTTTAGCATAAACATTTATTGGTAATAATATTAGTACTAACATTAATATAATTTTTTTCATTTTTTCCTCTTTTCGAGGCTTTATTCTAACATAATATTTATCTAATTACAACTTTTAGGATTAAAGATACACTTAGTACAAGCAGCAAAATTAGGATTACTTTCATCAGTTATTCCTTTACTAACTTCTATAAAATTTAAAATAGCAATAGCAATTGTTGGTATAAATACTACTATTATACCCGCTACTAATCTTTTTAATAAAGAACTAGTGGCTTTACTTAAAGCTTTATCATCACTTGATATACTTGCCTTCGTAAAATCAACTATTCCAAAAATAATTAATATCATTGGTACAATCCATTTAGCAATAGCGATAACATAGCCAATTATTCTAGCGGCTTTCCTTATACCTATATTGCCTTCCGTTCCACTACTACACCAACTATTATAATCAAGGCGTTGTTCACCTGCTATTCCACCACTTCCAGTACCACCAACTTGTGATGGAGTACTAACAGTTTCTCCTGTGTTTTGATTCTGTAATTTAGGACTTGAAGTATAATAACCAGCTATATAAGTCGTATCAAATATACAAGACTTTAATTCTCTTCCTTCATAATATGTATATACTTTTGGTGGATTACTAGCTTTAAATAAAGATGCATCAAGTCTACTTATATATTTATAACCAGAATTATCTAAATTAATTCTTACTTCATTATCAATAACATAAATAGTAAATCCCCCACAAGCACCTGTATCATAACGAAAAACTAAAGGATCGCTTTTATTTGAACTATTATTTCCACTTCCTTTTTTTACAGCCGAATTAGATTGAGGACTAATTGAACCATTATTATCCGGCGTTACAGTATAATACATATCAAAATTTCTTGAACCTTTTTGATCTATTTCAGAAGTTTGATTAAGATTAGGACATTTAAGTGTATCCCCAACTTTAAAACTATTTTGAGTAAAATTATTGGAATAATTATAATAACATTTTCCATTACTAAAAGCATCTTGTTGAGAAATAATCTCAAAATCTAAAGGTAAACCATTATCTTTATAGGTTACAGAAAAAGTCATATGGCAAGCATTCACATTACCAATTTCATAAACACAATATGCACAATCACAATTATTTTCAGAATCACAATTAGCTTTAACTACTATTGGTAACATTAATACTAAAAATAATATTATAAATAATTTTTGCTTTTTCATTTTCCACCTCTACTATACATAAGTTTATCATAATTTTAATATAAAAAAAATCACTTATGAGTGATTTTCATTAATTATACAAAATATTTTATACTTTTAATGCTTGTGAAGTATTGCAACTATTAACATCTGTCACGCAAGTAACACAAACAGTGAAATCATCTGATACAGCAGTTGTAATATTAAGGACTTTAAATAAAGCATTAACTAAAGTTGGAACAAAGAATACAATAACGGCAGCGATAAATCTCTTAATTAAAGTACCAACCGCTTTACTAATGGCTTTATCATCACTTGATACAACAGCTTTTCCTAAATCAACCATACCAAATACAATTAATAATAGAGGAATAACTATTTTTAATATTAAAACAATATATCCAATTACTTTCCAAATATTTGCAGTTTGAGCACAAAAATTCATAATATAAATACCTTCTTTCTCTTTAAATAAATTTTATCGAATAACTTAGAATATGTCAAGAAATTATAGTAATAAAATGTATTATTTTGACAAATTAATCATTTATTCTAGCAAATCCTAACGCTATTAAAAACTCTTTTACTTTTTGATTATTATCTAATTTTTCATCTAAATAAGGAATATTAAAGAATACTTTACTTCCACTTTCATATTCAAAATCTTTAACATCATCACTATTTAAAACACTTTTATTTAAAACAATTTTTTTGTTTTTTAACTTTTCAAATATTTTATAATCAATTCTAATTAATTTATTAAGTTTAATAATCCCCGGTTCAACTAAATAAATTACTTCGGTACATAAATCTTCTGGTCCATCATTTAAATCGACCAAAATTACCTCAGCTTCCTTAGCATTATTTATTTTAAAAGAGGCATTTAAATAATCTGCACTTTCTAATGTTTTATCATTAAAATATTCAAAATCATTAGAGTTTATTTCTAAAGCCATAACTTTATAAGCTTTTTGTAAGTGCTTTTTTAACATATATACAAGTGTTGTTGCCCCAGCGTGTTCCGTAACATTTTTAAATCCTATTACTCTTTGTTCTATTCTATTTTGTATGTTATTTTGCCCCATCATCATTCTATTTGGCTGATAAGATATTTGATTATCATTTAAATTTTGATAGCCAGCAACATCTTTATATGAATTAGGATTATCAATTAAAAATGGAATAGCGTCGACACTTCTTGTAAAATTATAAATGCCCACTGATACTAATTGTGATAAATACATTGCAGAATTAACTACACTAGAATCATCTAGTAAAATAATTAATTTACTACAATCAAAATTAATAGATAATTCCCTCAAAGTATTAATATTTTCATAACCTTTAATGGCGGTAATATCTATAATCATTTTATTAAAGAAAAAATTAGAAAATTGATTTGCTAAATCATTTACGGTAAATTCCCCATTGATGGTTTTAATTACATCAATAGATAATGTACCCAGTAAAGTTTGATATTTATTAGAAACTATAACATTCATTTATTACACCCCTTTAATATCTTTGTAATCTTTGTTCATTACTGTAATACCTAATTTCTTTGGTTTCTCCCGAAATAGAGAAGGTCATTAGTTCACCAAGAATCGGTAAATTAAATTTAAAAAAAACTCTTATTCTATAATTTATTTTTTTGTTTTTACTATCAACACTTTCAGTTAAACAATAATAATAATTTTTATCTTTTTCATTAGTTACCTGAACTAATTTTAACTCGGTTAAAGATGTTGCTCCATAATCACCCATTCTACAAGAACTTTTAGTATTATATCTACTATTTGTTAAATAATTATTAACCAAATTTAAAGATTTTCTGGTAACTCCCTCATATTTTTCAATAATTGATAATACCTCATTTTTTAATCTAAAAGCTCTATTATAGGTAATTGATAAAGTTAAAAAGGCCGCAAATAAAAGAATGAAAGCAATCATTGCTTTAAATAAAGTTGTTAATGATATTGTTGCTTTCATTTATTCACCTACCCATACAAAGTTTTACTAGAACCATATATTCTAAAATTAAATTCTGTTATTAATGGTATATCTAATTGATAAAAAAGTGCTAAATCATAATAAACCATTGGAGGAAAACCTCCTAAAATAGCAACACAATCATTGCTTTGGCATTTTTTTTCTAAATCGGCATTATATGAATTAGTAACATTTGTTGCTCTGATACAAAAAGATGCTTTACCTGTTGTATATTCGCCATTACGATCATAACCAAACCAACCATCATCAGGACAATCACCAGAAGTTCTATAACCAGCATCTGATAAAGTATCGGCAATTCTTTTTAAAACATCATCATCTAATTCATTGAAATTTCTTAATTTATTAACATTGGTTTCTTCAATAATATTTAATATTTCATCTTTTACGCCAAAAGCTTTAGCGTGATTAATTGTTATACACATAATTCCCGTAAATAACAAGATAAAAAGTACTACAATTTGAAAAATAGATACTCCACCAATTGCCACTCTCATTTAATCACTTCCTAGCCTTTATAGATACATTCAAAAGTATCACTCTTCCCAGGTAAATGACAAGTTACATAATCACAATTACTGCTGGGACACTTTTCGCATATTGCCTTGTTACATTTAGTAGTTGATGTGAAATTATTTTTTATAAGTGGCCACAATGTATAGTAAAAAAAGGCTAAGAATACACTTATAGCCAATATCACTACAACTGCGGCATTTAATTCTCCAGTCGCCTCTTTCATATTCTATTAAGAACAAACTTTTTTACCTTTAGAAACATTATTTTCTTGATAATCACATTCTACTGTTACTACACCATTAGCTTTTGTTGCAGTACATATTACTCCACCATCACCTGCAGGTTCTCCTGTTGTTATTGAACTATTCCCTGCTGACGTACAAGCAGTAGTTAATGCCATATTTATTTTAATTGTTGGCCAAATTACTAAATAAAAGAACGCAATTAATGCAGCAATTGCAACAACGGTTACAACTGTCATATTTAATTCACCTGTTGCTTCTTTCAAAACAAATCATCTCCTTTATTATTATTCTCTAAAATTATTATACCTAAATTTTTTTAAAATAGCAATTATTATTTTGGAAAAATATGGTGTTATAGTTATTTTTGTATATTACTGTCAATTATAAATTTATCATTTGCATTACCGCAAGAACTAACAAAACCATTAAACCAAAACCTGTTGAAACTAACATACTAGTTGTTTTACTTTCCATCTTATCCAAACGATTTTTATATTTTGTTTCTCTCGCTTTTTGTTGTAAGTTAGAAATAGTACGGGAAAACATTAACATTTGCTCTTGTTTTCGATCTTGACTACCCAAACTTAAACGATACAAAAGACGCATCATTCGCATTGAATCTCTAACTGGATATTTTTTAGCAAAATTCATATATGGATCAATTGAATCATCACCAGCATTTATTTCATTAATCATTTCTTGTAGCCCATCTTTAAATATATCGGGAGCATCTAAAACAGATTTACCAATTGCTACTGGCACTGTATAGTGTTGAATTAATATCTCAATACCTTTTAAATAATAAGGTAACATACTATCTATTTGAAACATATGCCTTTTATAAAATGATTTAATATTAGTATAATCGACTTTAAATACTAAAAAGCCAAGTACAAAAGAAATTAATACTTTAATTGCTGATAAATCACTTAAGAAAAAGAATAAACATACAACAATTACTAATAAACCATTACGAATTCTTTTGATAAAAATTGCATCTGGGGATACCGATTCGCCATATTTGGCTCTAACATAAAAATCCCAATCATCTTCTTTTAACTTTCTAAATAAGAAGAAGTTATCATTAATTAAATCTCTAATACTTATTTGCCCATTATAAGTCATTACGACAAATATTAAAGCAGCGATTAAAATTATTTCTAATTGCATAACTATTCAGCCCCCACATCATCATTGTAATATTTCTCACCAGACCATAAGAAATATACATTTACCCAAATTATTATGTGAAGTATCAATTGAACATACCACATATCAAGTAGTTCCAAATAATTATCTTCACCTAACATAAATTCTACAACTACTACAAGGGAAAATAACACCATTGCAAAAGTTAAGAATTTTTTATGGAAGTTTTTACGATCCATTTGATCACGGTAAACACCTTCAACTAAGGCATCGATATCTAAAGACATATTTTCTAATGATTCACCAGCATCTTTAGCACCTTCTTTAGTTATTTGTAAGAATAATTGGTGCATATTCTTAACCATATAAAATGGATATTTTTCATTAAAATACGCAATTGATTCATCAATTGTACCATTTTGATAAGATAAATCAATCATCTTTTTAATATCACTTAACACCGGTTCTTCTACTACGCCAGAATCTCTTACACCCTCTAAGCTTTTAACAAAACTTTGAGTTGTATTAAATTCCATTATAACATTGGTTGTATAAGTTTGAATTTGTTCAAAAATAAATTCACTATATACTCTTTTACATCTTAAATAAGCAAGATATGGAATCGCCGCAACTGCAATCGCTCCATAAATTAAAGCCCATACAATACTGTAGAAGTAAAAATAACCAATTAAACCAGCAAAACCTCCTAAAACAACTATTTGTTCAATATATTGTCTAGTTGTAAATTCTTGACCTAGTTCTTTGGATTTTTCTCTAACTACTTTAAAAGAATATGGTGCATATTTATTATATAAATCCCCAACAGTATCAGCCATCTTTTTAAGCGAACTAGCCCTATCTTTAGAATTACGATAAAATATAACAAAGGCCGCTAGAGCAATTAAAATTATTAATTCTGGTAAAGTTCTCAATTTAGCACCACTCTTTCTTATAAAGAATCAATTACAGTATTATTACTTGTACTTTCTTCTTTATTTTCATCTAACTTAAATATATTATCTTCAATTACAACCCCTTGACTTCCTAAATATTCTTTTAAATATTTAGTTGGATTATTAAAATGAATTGTTCCATCTAATCCTTTTTTATAAATAATGTTATAACCAGCATTATTTTCTTCATCTACATAAAATTCACAGACTTCAACTATTTCTCTTTGGAATCTTCCCAGTTCCGCACTCATATAACCTTTAACGTGAATAGCCAGTTGAACATAACGGTGAATTGAATTTAAAAATTGTTCTATGTCTTGGCTAGATTCTAGTAATGAATATAGACGCATTGGGACATTTCTAGCACTATCTGAGTGGATAGTAGAAATGATATTGTGCCCTGATGATATAGAGTTACGAACTGCGGTAACTGCTTCAGCACTACGAACCTCGGATAGTAAAATCCATCTTGGGTTTTGCCGCATACACGCTACTAAAACTTCTGAATAACTAGCAATATTGTTAGTTTTCATTGCAACTATATCACGATGTGGGAATATCTTATCTAAGTGTAATTCCAAAGTATCTTCAATAGTTATAATTTTTTCATTTTCTTTGGTATGACTAGCTAAGTATTTAACAAGTTCGGTTTTACCTGAACCTGTTTCCCCACTTACAATAATGTTACAGTGACCTTCAACACAAGTAAGTAAAAAATCAAGTAAATCTTCGGTAACATATTGTTCACTAATTAGTTTTTCTTTATTAAGTCTTATCTTAGCTGGTGTTTTTCTGATAACACAAGATATTCCATTGGTAGCAATAGAATCGTGAATAAAGTTTAAACGTAGTTCAGCAGACTCGGCATCTAAAAAGGGATGAGCCATATTAAATGTTTTACCCATTACATTGGAACATTGAAAGGCTAATTTTTCAAGTAAAGCATTATTAATATCTGGTCTTTCAATCCGATAGACACCTTTATCCAAAGTTTTAAGATGAATTTGACCATTATTACCATAAGAAATATCGGTGATATTATCATCATCCAAAAATTCTTTTAATGGTCCAAAATCAATTTGTGAAAATATAGCATCATTCACTTTTTATACCCCTTTCTATAATTTCTAATATGAAGGTTCAACGTAATTACGCATTATGAAATCTCTTAAATAGTGGCTATCTACAGCAGTTTCACCAGGATTTTGTGTATAAGATGCTCCTCTTATAACTGGTACTAACTTAATAGCATAACCATTAACTAATTCAGTCAATTGAAGTAAAGTAAACAAATCTTCTTCACCTTCAACTTTTTCAGGAACAGCAAAGATAAGCATCGCTGTATCACCAGCAGTTGAATCCCAGAATACATCTTTTCCTGCTGAATCTCTAACAGCAAGAACTTGAATACTTTCAATTAAACGGCCCCATATAACGCCTCCATCTTCACTAGTTGCAGACATATAAATATCGATATAATCATCAGGAAGGATTGAGTTAGCATAAGTATCTCTTGATGTAACAGATAATGTATATGGTGCATATCCATCTTTTAAATTTTGCAAGATAGAATTAGGTATTTCTTTATTTTCACATACTTGCGTTTTATAGAAAAAACCATCTTTAGGTACTTTTTGACCAGCACACACATATTTATCATTTAATTCTGTTATATTTGTTATAATATCACTTTCTTCAGTTGATGATCTAGTAATTTCTTTATAACCAATATTTTCTGAATCTATTTTTCTCGTTGAATCTACGGCTTTAATTGCATAAGGCACTTTAATTGTTGTTATGGCTTCTTCTACCCTTTTATTGTAAAACCACCATAAGATAATTACTCCTGCCAAAACAGCTAAAATCGTGACTGTATTTTTATTTGATATAAATCTTTTTAATGTTTCAACAATATTTCCCATTTTATTCCTCCTTAACATTGTGCATTTAGACAATGACTATTGTATTCACTTTCTGTATAAGAACTTGTAAATAAATTAGATACTTTATTTTTATTAACTGTACTTCCATCCATATATTCTGTTTTGATTGTATTATGACATCCATTACTTAATTGATAATGCCACCATTCAGAAGCTAAATCAGTTAAGCCAGTTCCATTCATCATAATATTGTGTAATTCTTGGGCTGCCGTACTATTTTTAACTCGAAGAGCTAAATTATTATTTCCTTTAGAAGTTGTTTTATAATAAGCAGCATAATAACTTAATTCGTGCATTTTAGTTGGCATCTGTGATTCTTTACCAGCAAGCGTAATATCAACAGCACAACCAGTATTATGAGCAGACAATGTTTTAGCCAAGAAGAAACTATCATTAAATCCGGTTCCTTTTGGTTTTACAATTGAATTATAATATTTACTATACCATTGACCGCTTGATTTAACGATATTGGTATTATAATAGTAACTAGCTATCTTTGATACTTTATAAGGTCTATAAGCATCATTAATCTCTAAAACATATCCACTACCTAATTTATCCACAATTGATTTTATTTTCTTAGCCATTGGCCAAGCAAGTGGAACATAGTTATTATAATCACTTGAATATAATTGTTTACCATAAATATTTGGAATTCCTTCTCCATTTACAACACTAGGAGCTCCAGTTTCATCTAAGTTATAGCCACCAATTTGATAATGACTACTACTAGCATTAAAGATATTATATTTAATGTTATTTGAACCTTCTGGTAAATAATCTTTCATTGCAATAGCCATATAGGTTGCATTTACCCAACCACAAGAACCATCTTTAGTTTTAATATACCAAACATCATTACTTCCAGTATTATAGCCAATTATTGTAAATGGTTCACTATCACTTATAACAGTAACACCAGTTGCTGTTTTCAAAGTTTTATCACTATAAACTTTAGAATATTTACTATATCCATTAACTAATGAGAAACCTCTAACTGTGCTAGTAAATTTAACTGTTGGCGTATCAGTACATTTATTATCTTCTGTTTGTTCAACATCATCATCTGGTTCAATAGGGCTTGTTGGTATACTAGGGTTCACACTAGCTGGTGGTGAGGAAATATCATTTTGTGGCTCACCAGAACTAGAAGAATTACCACTACCATTTATAGCTTCTCCACTTCCAAGTTCTAATATTGAATTAATTCTATTAACCATATCAAGTTCAGTTGAATCACTGCCTATTAAAAATTTTTCTGTTTTACTTGTAACTTCAACACTAGCTTTTGGTGGTGCTTCATAAATGCCTGTAAATAATATTTTATAACCGTTAGCACCAGAAATAGCATCAGCGAATCTTCTTATGAAAGATTCCATAAATTTTTCTTTATTAATTTTTAACTCACCAAATTCACGATAATAGCCAAAGTCAATTGCATCAATCATTGCTGAATCACTAATTTGCTTTATCGTATAATAATCTTCAGTATTATTAGCAGTGGTATTTCTAACTAAAAGCATAATTACCACTACAAATACACCAAATAAGATGAGCCAATAACCTAAAAAACTCTCTTTCATTAAAATTTATTCCTTCCTATTTCCAAGACGGACCAATACCATAATCTATTTTATTTTGTCTATCATAACCAAAATTTTGAGTAAAAATATTCAACTCAGTTGTTGTATTAGTTAAATACCAATTACTTCTACTAGTTCTTTCCCAAGTAGTAAAGTAATTTGTTCCACTTGGATGACCACTTCTAGAACTTTTAGTTGGTCTTTCTATTGAATACTTAACCTTTTCACTACCAAATTGATCAATTAATTCATCCATAAATGAACTGTAACAGAAAACATTAGCGTACGTTTTACCATTTAATTCATAATCATAACATTCAAGAGTATCACTAGCAAAACCACCATTATTTACATTACTTCTGTTATACTCTTGGACCCAACGAATCATTCTCGAATCCATATCAACTAAAACAGCTAAATCACCAGTTGCTGAAGTCAAACTATTATTATTCTCTTCAACATCATATACACTCGTACCATCTTCAATTATTTCTTTGGTTGTTGCATATGCTTTTAATTGCAATGATGTTTTAATATTAACATTTTTATTAGGATTATCAAAATCGATTCCCGAATTCCAGTTGGCTCCTAAATCCCTATCATTTGGATTTAGAGCATCTGGAGTAATAGGCCTATTTTCAACATTTAAACCATTATTATAGACACAATTTGTACAAACCACTGGACAACTTTTCGGAGGACAATTAGGTCCTTCATAATAGCAACCGTAATCTGGATCACAAACCACTGGACAATTTGGACATTGTTTAGGACAATCTGGATCATTCGGACAATTTGGATCACATTTACCATCTGGTTCTGGATCACAAGTACCAGGTTGATTATCTGGACAATCTGGATCATTTGGACAATTTGGATCACATTTATAATCAGGGGTAGAAACACATTCAGGAATATTTACGGAATAACGGCAGGCATAAACACCATCTTCATAATCTTTTACTACACCATCATAATTAGTTTTAACAGCTCCCGTGGCATAACAAGCGTTATTAGCCTCGTGAACAATTTGGACAGTTGTTTTGAAAAGATTAGTCTCATCTCCCCAAATACGACCTAAATTATTACTACCATAATATTCTCCCAAATCATCAACAATTATAGCATAATTGTAATATCCTTGGGCTTGAGCTCCAACTGGAAGAGCGTGTTCAAGTAAATTTCCATTAGGAATATCAGAATCCGTTGTTTCTACAATACCACCAGTTGGACTTGTATTTGAATATTGAGAAGGTACCCAATAATCGGCATTAACAGTCATTTCTTCTTTTACTGCCAAAGTTTTGCTTAACATAATTGTATCTTTTTTAGGGACAACATTCCCTGATTCAATTTTAATAATAAACTTATCTTCTCCCATCGTTCCCATATCATTAGCTGGGGTTGAAGAAATAACCCAACCATCTTTGCATTCTGTATAACTATCATTAACTTCCGAAGTACATTTATAGACTTTTAGTTGTCCCATATTTATATTTCCAATAGGTTCCATTTCATTTGATAAAATATGTTGCATATATTCTTCTTCATAATCAAATTTAACTACGGGATCATAGTGATAATCCATTTGCCAAGTTGTACAATCATTATATTTTTGAACTAAGCGATCTAATTCCCCACTATAATTTACTATTTGATTCTTAGCTGTTTCTGCCATTCTTTGATAATATTCGTAATCAAATTTATCCCCATCAGTTGAATCATACACATAATCATTCGGCATATTATGTGTATAGCCTCCATAATGGCCAGTGGTTTGAAAAGAACAAGTTACTTTACCATTTACCGGTGAACAACTAACGTTGTTCTCTTTTGGCAATTTGTTTATAACATCCCAAGAATTAGATTTTTTACCATTAACATCAGTCGATTTACTATCGTATAATTCAAAACTCCAATTCAAAGAATAATTCTTATAACCTTCGTGAGTACCACTTGAGTGAGATTCACAATCAGTATGTGGTTGTGGTAAGCCATAAGAAGTAACCCAGGTATTTCCATACCAATAGTAAGCCGTAGTATAGTTTAATCTTGTAGTATTTAAATATTGTACATAAAAACCATCCGCGCTTGAAATACTGATGTGGCTTTGCTTTAACACCCAAGAACTTGTAATTGCGCTTCCTTGATTTTGATAAGCACTTACATAATAACTTCCAGAGCTCTGTTCTCTTACTATAGCCATCGCTCCGTAGGAAATTCCTGTTTCGGGAAGATATTTTGGATCTGTAGCAACGGCAACGGGAGAAACATAGCCATTATTATACGAAGATAAATTTCCATAACTATTTACATATTTAATTGTTCCCGTAACCCCAGGATAATAAACATAGTTACAATGTGTTTCTACTTGTTTACTTGGAGTTTCTGTTATCTTAACATTATCTCTTGCTTCATAAGCTGTTTGATAGAAAATATAATTATTATAAGCATCTATCATCTTTTTTCTTACTTGTTCATACATATATTCAAATGATCCTGGTGTATCAACATCGCCTTTATTTAAAGAAGCATAACATTTTTTAGTCCCTTCAATACCTGCTCTTAACTCAAGATATCTAATGCTTGTAACGGTTGCGTCACCTGGCATTGTAAAGTGATAATCCTCTTTACACCATACAGAACAAAATTCATTAGAGATTAGTTTTGTATCTTGATAACTGCTATCATTTATATCTTTATTATTAATGATACATTTTTTTATATTTTCTTCTTGAGGAACATTTGTACAAGAATAGTCATCATTTTCATAACCTTCTTTAACATCAAATTCAGAAGTTGCAGTTGTACACATTGCTTGGCCTACAAAAGGAGTACAATTAACACATTCGCCGCCAAATTCTTCATTAAATTTATCACAAGCACCTTCAATACCCAATTTACATTGTCTTTGTATTCCTTCGCAAGTATCATCTAAAGTAACTGCAACGCAAAGATTTAAATCTTCACCATCTTTATTAACCGGATCATTAAATACGGCTTCATCAGAATATAAAACAAAAAACTTTTGACAGTTTTGACAACCTTCTGCTTGATACTCATATACTTCTGTAGAAATAGTATCATCTTTATATTTATAGTTAATATAATATTTTAAATTTTTACATTCATAGCTACTACTTGCTGCTTTAAAAACAATCTTGATATTAACATTTCCTGAACCATTAGTTATAAGGTTCGATTCTGTTAACATATTACTTGGAAATGATGTTCCATAACTTTCATTATTTAAAAATATTTCGTAACTAACGCCATTAGCAGCACAACTTGGGCAGCTAAATTCATACTTAACATAAGCATCTGGAGAATTAAAATTACTAATATTTGCTATATAATTAACAGTATATTCATAATTAATAACATCTGAATTAGGAGCTAATTCAGCTTTTCTACTATTATTACTATCAGGTACTCTAGTAGTTTTAATAGATGCAACTTTAGGATTTTCTCTAAATTTAACCGCTGCTTCTAAGCCTTTGCGAACTAATTCAATCGCTGCTCCTTCAATTTCACTTGATACATCAACACCATTAAATTTCCATCCTAAAGCTTCTCCTTTGGGATTAAATGGTTTATAATTTTTTCCTGTTGCTTTAGTTACTAAACCATTTTTATTTAAAGTACTATACCAAGCATCAGCATAAGCTTGGTGAGAAGGATTTAATTGAGTACTAGAATAACCACCATAACCTACATCTCCAAAATACATTCCATAAATTCTTAAAGCTAGTTCCGTTACGGCAAAAGATTCACCTTCCGTAAATTGCTTACCATTATATGTTAAAGGTCCATTAGAACTTTTATTACTATAACCGCTTCTAAATATTTCGATTACTCCAGCATCTAATATATGTTGGGCATCAGATTTTCCATCAGCTACATCAAATACAGGTCTTTGGCAATTAAAATCAGCACTAACATTAGAATTTTTCTTAGATGCTTTACCAGCTTCAAAACAATAACCATAAATTGAGTCACCGCTTGAAGTTGTAAAATTATATAATTTATATTTATAATCTATATTTTTCTTATTAGTATTATAAGAATAAGAATATAATAGACCAGTTGGTTCATTAAAACCAACCTTTCCTATAATAGGTTCTGCACAACTTTTAGCTTTACTACAATTTATAAATAGCAAAAACATTATTAAAAATAATGTTACTTTTTTAATGTATCTCATATTTCCAACTTCCTTTGCTTTCTAATTTTCCTGATTACCACATAACCGCCAGAAACACCAATAACTAAAACGCCACCAATAATAAATACCCACTTATATTTGTTTAAAAAAGTCATTAATTTTTCAAAAAAGCCATTTTCTTCTTTAGGAACATCTTGACCATTTTCATCAACCGTTCCTTCTATGTAACCCTCAACTCTATCTAGAAATTCATCTTGTGATATTGCTGAAAAAGTTACATATTTTTGGCATAAATTAAACTCTGGTGCACTATAACAAGCATTAGTTTCAGAATAAGGATTATATCTTGGGGTTGTTAGTAATAATGTTTTGTATAATTCATCTGGACAAAGTGATTTGTTTGATGTATATATTTTAATATTAAAAGTTGTTAAATCATTAACATCTTCCCAATCAAAGGAAGCAACGCCATCAACAACATCACTATACTCAATTCTTTTTTGCTCATTATTTTTGGTATTAGTTACAATTGCATAAAATTCTTCGGTTAAATTATAAATAGATATTCTAAAGGTATCTAAATCTACTTCACCATCTTCATCTTCATATATTTCAGTTATTATATCATAACCTCTTTTGATATTTGCTGCTTTTTGATTTAAAGCTATTTGATCTTTGTAGGAGCAAAGGGAAGCAGCATTCGTGTTTATTATAAATAAAAAGAAAATACTTAAGCCTAAAAATATTTTTTTCATCCTTTCTAGAACACCTACTCTCTATTAAAAATTTTAACACAAGAGCTAGTTATTATCAAGCACCATTGAATACTTTTTTAAGTTATGATATATTTATACTAGGTGTTAAGAATGAACGATAATCATAATATTTTAAATATTTTTAAATCTTTATTAAAAGAATTTTTAATCATTTTATTATATTTTATTTTAAGTTTATCTTTAACTTTATTACTTGTTAATAATCATAATAATACTTTATATACTTTAAGTAGCATCTTATGTGGTTTAATATTATTAATAGTATTTCTTTATATATTTAGAAAAGTAATTATAGTAAAATTTACTGATTTTAAGAAAAACAAAAAGATATATTTAAAAAATTCTTTTAGATATTATTTAGCTGGTTTAGTTATAATGTTTATAAGTTTAAATATTATTAATCTTTTTTATAATAGTTCTTTAAATGAAGAAGCTAATCAAGTTTTATTAAAAGCCTATCCTATATACTATATATTAAATGCTTTAGTCTTTGCTCCAATTATAGAAGAATTAATGACTCGCATTTATTTAAAAGATGCTTTTAAAAATAAATATATTTATATTATTTCTTCTGGATTTATTTTTGGTTTTCTACATATTTTAAATGCTTTACTAATAGGTAATTTTTATGAACTTTTGTATATCATCCCATACGGAATGATGGGTTTATTTTTAGCTCTTATGTATTACAAAACAGATAATATTTGGACAAGTATAACTTATCATTCACTTCATAATTTTATCTGTTTAATATTAAGTTTTATTTAAGGAGGATTCTATGCGAAAATTTTTATTAATAATTTTATTATGTTTAATATCATTATTTTTATATGGTAAATATATTGAAGTTAATAAAATAAAAATTAATTATTATGAAATTAAAGGAAATGTACCTGGAAGTTTTAAAGATTTAAAAATAGTTCATTTTTCGGATATTTTATATGATAAAAATGAAGAAAGACTCAATAAAATAGTGGCGAAAATTAATGAAGAAAAGGCTGATGTTATTATTTTTAGTGGTGATTTATTTAAAAAGGGACGAAAATATAGTGAAGATGATTTAAATGTATTAAAAGATAATTTTAAAAATTTAAAGGCTTCATTATATAAAATAGCAATCTATGGTGATAATGATTATGATGAAGAAAAAAATTATCAAGATTTACTATTTGATGCAGATTTTAAATTATTAAATGATAGTAATATGTTATTTTTTTATAAAGATAATACCCCGATTAATATTATTGGTTTAAATGATGTAACTAAAATAGATGATTTATTAAATACTGAAATACCTGTTAATTATAATTTAGTTATTACCCACAAACCTGATAATTTTATTAATTTAGAAAATAAAAATATTAATACTGTTCTAAGTGGTCATAGTCTAGGCGGAATTATTAATATCCCCTATGTTGGAGGAATTATAAAAAAAGAAGGTGCTAAAGCCTATCTTAATTCTTATTATAATATTAATGATAAAGAATTATTTATTTCTAATGGCCTTGGTTATGAAAAAGTAAATTTTCGTTTATTTAATAGTCCATCTTTTAATGTCTATCATTTTAGTTAAGATTAAATGATAAAGAAAGCTAACTCAAAAGTTAGTTTTTTTTGAAAAATTTTTATAAAAAAGAAGGAAATGGAGGAAAAAAAGCTAATATATATAGTGAAAGGAGGAAAAATAATTACGAATAATAAGAAGCTTTGACATCATTTTAAAAGACTGGCAATCAATAAAAGCTTAAGGTATTGTATCAGTTATAAGAATAATCAGTGTGAATAAAAAATATGTAGGAAGAGATGAATAATGGTCACTGAAACAAAAAAATTTTTTGGCTTAATGTATGATCGCATATTTAAAGCCGTAGCGTTAAATGAAGAAAAAAATTATACTTTTCTTAATGCACTTCTTACCGATATTGTCGATAATGAAGTTGTAGTCATCGAAGCCAATTCGTATGAAGTAAAAGTAGAAAATATTTTAGAAAAAATCAAAATATTAGATCTATTAGTTAGAACTAAAAATAATGAATTAATAAATATCGAGTTAAACAATTCATTTAGTAAAGAAGTATTAGAAAGAAACTTAATATATTATTTTGACATAATAGGTCGAGGTTTTAAACATTTTAACAATATAGAAGAACAACACATAGCAAAAAGAATGCAAATAAATTTAAACTTTAATAAAGTAGGAAAACACTTTAAAGAATATATCAAAATATATAATGTAACAGAACAAGAAGTGTATTATGATCAATTTGAAATAATAAATGTAAATGTTTTAAAATATAAGAAAATATGTTATGATAAAATCATCAAAGGAAATAAAGAACATATTTATTTAGTATCACTAGTATCTGATAAAGAAGAATTAGAAGAGTTAGGTATGAAAGATAGTATAATAAGGGAAGTGGGAAATAAAGTGTTTGAAATGAATAATGATGAGGAAATAAGAGATCAAATGGAAAGAGAGTTAGAAGCCAAGATAGTATATCAAAATGGATTAAAATATGCTAAACAAGATGGCATTAAAGTTGGTTATGATAGTGGAATAAAAGAGGGCTATGATAATGGTGTTAAAGATGGCTTTGAAGATGCTAAAATATCTATAGTTAAAAAAATGCTTCAAAAAGGTAACTTACCAACAAAAGAAATTGCTGAATTAACTAATTTAGAAGAAGATAAAGTATTAGAAATTCAAAAAGAAATGTTAAAAGATGAGAAATGAACTCTCTATAAATTAAAAAAATAATAGATATATAAATTCGTTTATTATATAATAATATTGGTGTTTAAGATATGAAAATATTAAAGAATCTTTTACTAATTTTAATTATTATTATACCAATTAATACTTATGCCTTTACTTTACCAGAATTATATTCTAAAAATGTTTTAATTTATGAGTTTGATAATAATCGTTTAATCTATGAAAATAATATTGATGAAGTTATAAATATTGCTAGTCTTACTAAAGTTATGACTACAATTGTAGCAATTGAAAATATTAAAGATTTAGATGAATATGTTACTTACACTGAAGAGATGAAAAAAGAAATTCCTTATGATGCTTCCGTTGCTGGTTTAAAAGTTGGTGATACAGTAACTTATAGAGACTTACTTTATGCATCAATGCTTCCAAGTGGGGCTGATGCAACAACCCTTCTTGCTTATGCAATTGCGGGCTCAAGTGAAAATTTTGTCAAACTTATGAATGAAAAAGCTCAAAGTTTAGGGCTTACTAATACTCATTTTGCTAATGTAACTGGTTATGATATTCCTAATCATTATAGTACACCAAGAGAAGTTTTAACTTATCTTTTATATGCCTTAAAAAATCCATTATTTAAAGAAATTTATGAAACAAGAAACTATACTTTAACAAATGGTCTTTTAGTTATAAGCACGATTTCTAAATACCAAGATCGTTTTTCTTATGATTTTTCCAATGTATTAGGAAGTAAAACCGGCTATACAGATAATGCGGGATTATGCATCTCTGCTTTAGTAGATATTAACGGTCAAGAATTACTCGTTTTAACTTTTGGTGCTCCCGTTGATGAGAAAAGAATAAATCACGCTAAAGATTTAATGACTATAATGGATTATTTAAAAGAAAATTATCAAGAAAAAATATTATACAAAAAGGGCGATATTCTTTTTACTTTACCGGTCAAAGAATCTAATATTAATACTTATAACATCAAAGCTAGTAAAGATATAACGACTTTTTCAGTTGATGAAATAAATAAAGATGATTATTCTTACACTTATGATGGTTTAAATTCTTTAAGTTTTCGAAATAAAAAGGGTGATGAAATTGGTACCATTACTTATAATTATTTAGATGAACAAATCATTCAGAAAGTTTATTTAGAAGAAGATATTAACTTGTCTTTTATTAATTTATTTAAAAATAAACCATCTTTATTAATTCCTTATATAATTGTTCTTATTTTAATAATATTTATTTTATTATATAATTTAATTAGAAGAAAAAAATTGCGGAGGTAATTATGGAAGTCAAGGAAATAGTCTTTACTAAAAATAATGATAAATTAATAATTGATTTTTTAAATAAAAAAATATTTTATCAAGATATTATTTATAATATAAAGGAAGATTTGTTAAAAAAATATTTAAAAAAATTTATGAATATAACATTTAATTGGCAAGAAGAATACATTAATAACACTTTGCTTGATGGCCAAAGTTGGGAAGTCATTATTCTATATAATGATAATTCTTTTAAAAAATATAAAGGTCATAATTTAACACCTGATAATTTTGAAGTATTAAAAAGATTAAATGATAATCTATTACAAGAGGTACGATAATATGGATATATTAAACATTGATTTTAAAAGTTTAATTCCTACTTTAGTACAAGCTTATACTAAAGTTTATGGCGATGAATATCAAGATTTAATTGAGGAAAAAATTAATAAAGCTTACTTTTTTGAATATAATAATTATCTTTCCTTAAATAACTATGTTTTTAATTTAAAAAAAGTAATGGCTAGAAAATATGTTATTCGTTTTCTTAAAATGTTTAATATCGATATACCCCCATTTAGTGATTATTATTCACTTAATGAAGATGATATAAAAGCTATTAAAGGAATTTTTAATAATGCCTTAGATGCTTTCCTTTTCTTAAGAAATGATATTCCTTTAGATGCTTTTAAAAAAGGAGTAGAATTAAATGATAAGACAATTAATCTTCGTCTTCAACTAATTAATTATTTAAAAAGTGATAATAAAGAATTAACTAAGGAAGAATTTTTAGAATTTATGAATTCAAGTGAATATGCTAGTCTTGTTAAAAAAATAAACGAATTTTACCAAGTATATCAATCTTTATTAAAAGAATATCAAGAATGGTTAAAAAGTTTAGAAAAAATTGAAAAATATATTAAAAGTGAAAATAAAAGAATGAATGATATTCTAGCCCAAGCGACTGATGAATATGTGGAAAAAATTATGTTTTTATTACCAGAAGCATTAAAACAAAAAGGGAAAGATGAAGTTAAAAATATTTTATTTGATGAAACAGACATTTCTTATGACTGTGATTTAGATTTTTTTAAATCTGAAACTTTGGAAGAAGTCCGTACATTATCGGCAAGTGAAGATTCAATAGAATATATACTATTAAATCATTATCATTATTTATTATCTTTGGGAGTAGAAATACCAGAAGAATTACTTACAATCAAAAATTTAGATGACGTTAATAGATACTTTGCTTTTTTAGATCGTGAAGATATTAAAAAATTAATTCCAAGTGAGGAAAATGCTAATTACTTTAGTTTTTTAAAGGGTGTCCTTAATAAAGAGGCTTTTAATAAATTTTATCTTAATAAACCGGAAGTTAAAAAATATATAAAACAAAATAGAAAGGTAACTGAAGTAGAAATAAATTACTTATGCAAATTACTTAAAAGTGAAGATATATGTGTTCTTTATGGAAGTGAAGATGGTAAGACTATTCCTATATTATTATATACAATTAATAATAATAGTTTTGGTGTTCTTTCATATACCCTCCTTCACGAAGTTGGGCATATAATAGATTTTTCCCCTTATGGCAGTGGTTTTGATTACAATGATTCACCTGTAAGTTCTTATAATAAAGCCTTTCGTCGATATGAAAAATTTAATGAGACTTTTAATGATATATTTTGCATTGAAGCTTTAAATTACTTACAAGAAAATGGAATATTTTTAATTGAACCAGAAGATTTAGCTATTAAAGATCTTAGTAATCGTAATTCTAGTCATTTAACTAAAAAAATTCTTTATCCTTTAATTGCTAAATATCGCGAGCAAGTAGTAAAAGCTAAAATAACTAATAATAAAATTGAACTTACCAATTACATTGGAGAAGATAATTATGAAAATTTAGTTGACTGTTTAAATAAAATAGATGATCTAACTAGAAAGGGCCTAGAAAGTAGATTAAATAGAGGAATAAATGATGAAATAGTAAAAGAATATTATGAAGCTCTTGATGATGTAAAACAAATTTATGCCAATATAGATATTTACTATAATAGCAAAGGAGTTAAAAAATAAATTATATACTCCAATTTCATCAATTATTTTATTTAAGTAATTTATCAAGTTTTTCGGCTGTAACCGTAAAACTTTTTATTTTTTTGTTTTTTTCGGTACAGACGAAAAAATATTAACTGATATTACTTACTTTTTAATATTTCCTTTTGTTACCATTAAAACATTAAATATATTAATATCAATTAGTCAAAAAATTTGATATAATTATCTGTAGGAGATCAATATGAATGAAAGTAAATATTTAAAAATTGTTGATGAAGATGGCAAAGTAATAGAATATGAAATATTATGTGTTTTTAAATTAACAAAAACAGATAAAAATTATATTATTTATACGGATAATACAAATAATGAAATGGGAGATTTAAATGTTTATGCTTCCATTTATTATCCTAATGAAAGTAATAGATTAGAAGTTATTGAAACAGAAGAAGAATGGCAAGAAGTCGAAAAGCGTTTAAAAGAATTACAACAATAATAATGAGGAGTGATAAAAATGCATAATAAAGTAAATTTGGAAATTAATGATATTGTAACCCAGTTAGAACACTTAGATTATAATTACTTAGTAAATATATTATCGCCTATTGTTACTTATTCGGCCACCTTTTTTGTAGCTCATAAAGCAGTTAAAAGTTATGAGTTACATAAAAATTTTAAACCTAAAAACATTCAATCGATAAGTATCGTCCCTGAAATAATACAAGAATATTCAAGTGTTGATATTAATGCTTTAGCGGCCCAAAATTTTGGTAAAGCTGTTAGTAAATTTGCTAAAGTTATTATCAAAAAATTTCCAGCAAATGATTTAACTATTTTTTATAATAATATAAATGAATTAACTGTAAAGCATAAAAATTTTGCCCTTAGTGATGCTGAAGCCGATTATATTATAAAAAAGAAGATAATAAGAGTTGATGGTAAAAATTATTTATCTGCCATTTATCACGAATTATTCCATATGTCTAGTTCAATATTTAAAGATGGTGTATGTTATTCTGGTTTTCAACAATCATCATTTAAAAATGGGGGAATTAATATAGGTGAAGCTATAAATGAAGGATATACCCAATTACTTGCAGAAAGGTATTTTGGCAAAGACGATGATGATGATGAAAATGAATTTGAAGTCGATACAGCCAAACAATTAGAAAAAATTATTGGAAAAGAAAAGATGACAAGTTTATATTTAAATGCCAATTTACTTGGTTTAATCAATGAATTAAAAAATTATGCTTCCGAAGAAGAGATAAGTAATTTTATTTCCGGAACAGACTTTTTATTCAAACATCTTGATGAAAAAAATATTCTTCCATTTGAAAAAAGATTAGTATTAAAAAGTTTAAAAAATGTCAAAGAATTTTTAGTTAAAGCTTATACAGTAAAATTAAAAATACAACTTGAAAGGGGAAAAATAAACGCTAATGAAATGAGTAAAAAATTAGCTTTATATATTGTATCTTTAGGTTCTAGTATTAAACCTAGAAAATATAAATATGAATTTTTATCACCAACGGATTTACAAGATATTATAAGTAATGTAATGGGAAAGAAAGTAGAAGTTAAAGCTGAAAGCAAAGAAATAAAAGGATTATCATCTAAAGGAAGATAATTACTTAAAATTGTCTAATTAATAGTAAAGTTTAAGCTCTGCTATTTTTTATTTTACTATTCCTCCAGAAAACCTACATTCATATACTTTCTCATTTTGAAAATAAATTATTTCCTTTCCTAAAAAATATTCAAAATTTCCTGTTACTTCACAAGTATATAAATAATCACCATCTTGAAACATACTTTGTCCTCTATATGGATATTCTAAATTACCAGTTAGTAAAGCTTTTTTTAGAAATGAGCTAGAAAATTTTTCACTTATTTCTATTCCATTATAATTCATTGCCCAAATTGGCTCATTGTCAAGAAATAGAGCTTCTTCACCAATAAATCTTTCTCCCCCTAAATATGTATCTATATACTTGTATTTTCCATCTTCATACTTTAAATCGTGTGATTTAGGTCTAGTAGAAACTTGTTCAGTTGATTTATTTGCGGCATAAGCTTTTGGCAGTTTGTTGGCTAAATAATGTGGTTTATGTAGAATTCTACATAAATTAAAAAATTGAACAAAAAGTTAAACTAAAATACAAATTGGAGCGATTGTGGAAGATATTTACAACTTCTTTATTATAATATAAAATATTGTAAGAGGTGTTTTTTTATTATGA
>CANRDM010000005.1 GCA_947629365.1 uncultured Bacilli bacterium | reverse complement strand
TACTATATTTAGTTTTATTAAAAGAGAATTAATTAAAAGAAGAAATTGGCAAATAGAAAGTGTTATTTTAAATGGTACTGATGGAAGAGAATATACTTATTCAGTACCTAGTCAAACATTATATGTGATGATGCCAGATGAGAATATGGTAAATAGTACAAAAGAAGACATAAGAAAAGTTCTAGATGGTGACTAGAACTTTTAATTATTTATTTTTATTTTCTTCTTCTTTATTTCTATATTGTTCAATAAAATTTTTTAAAATAAATTCAACTTGTTTATTAAAACTACGGTTTTCTTCAGCTGCAATTTCTTTTATTTCTTCATATATTTCTTCTTCTATTCTTATTAAAGTAGCTACCTTATTATCCATCATTCCACCTCGCAATAATGATATCATATCGCTAACAAATTTAATATTTACAAAGTGATAATATTATGTTATCATTTTAGTGATAACATAGTGATATCATTAATGGAGGAGTTTATGAAAAATAAAGGCTATATAGTAGGAGTTATTATATTGTTATTAATATTAAATGTATTTTTAATATTTAAGAAAGATAATAATATAGTAGAAAAAAATAAAGTAATAAAGATAGAAAGAAAAGAATTTAATATATATTTACAACAATCAGTTGGAAGTGAAGATTATAATCCATCAAGTAGTGAATCATTTCCTAGTCAAGGCTATTTATTAAATACAACTAAAACGGTATGTTATGATTATAATGGCAAAGAAACAAGTTATAAACCAACACAAAATTTAGTAAATGAAATAATAGATGGAAGTATAACAATAGAAAGTAATAAAACAACTTATTGTAATTTATATTTTGATAAAAATGAAAAGCCAACAATAACTACTTTTAATGTAAAAGGAAAAACAAGTAGTAATCAAGAATTAAATAATGGGTTTACCTATCAAACAGATAGTTTACCATTTAATATAGAATATACAGATACAGAAGAAGATGTAAAACAATATTGTATAAATGAAACAGAAGGTAGTGATAATTGTAATTGGCAAACATTAAGTGGAACAAAAGGTACATATACATTAATAGATAAAACAGATGGATTAAAAACAATGTATATATATTTAAAAGATAAAGCAAATAATATATCAGGAGTGAGTCAATATACCATAACCGTAGATAAAACAAAACCTGTAATAAATACATTTACATTAACAGGAACCTCAGATGAAAATCAAACATTAAGTAATAGTGCACAATATACACATAAGCCAAATATAACATATAATGCAAGTATAAATGAAACAAATATAGAAAGTTATTGTGTATATGAAAATAGTGGTTGTAATTATGAAGAAACTATAGAAAAAGAATTAACGAAAAAAGAATATAATTTAACTGAAAGTGAAGGAATAAAAACCTTAAGTATAAAAGTAAAAGATAAGGCAGGAAATGAATCTGTTGTTGATATCAATTCAACTAAAACAATAACATTAGATTTGCAAAATCCAACATCAACAATAGAAGAGAAAAGTAAAACAACAAATAGTATAACGGTAACAGTAAGTGGAGAAGATAAAACACCAAATAGTAGTATAATAGAACAACAATGTAGATTAAATGGAACAGATAATTGGACGAATGCAGAAGAAGATGGAAGTTGTACAATAGATAAATTATCAGATGGGCAAGAATTAAAAGATGGTCAAGAATATACAATAGAAGGAAGAGTAAGAGATGCATCAGGAAGGTATAGTACAAATAATCCAAGTATAGAAGTTACAACCCAATTTGAATATACTTGTAATAATATAGGTGGAGATTTAGCTTTTGATGAACAAAAGGGATGGATTTGTAAAAGTAATGGTAAATCTTCTTTAGTTACTTACTGGACATGTAGCGTTGAGCCTTCAGTTAAATATGAATCTGAGATTGCCGCTAAGTCTGCCTGTAGTAAAGAAACAAAGGGGACGTGTACTAATTCTTACAAAAATGTGTGCGATGATTCTTACTACCTAGACACTTTTGGTAGATGTTACCGTTACTTTTCATGTAGTCCTACCGACAGAGAATTAAAATATGCTCAATGCAGTTTTGATAACAAGATATATGACTACGACACTTGCTCGCTAATGTGCATTGATCGAAAAAGTCCAGTAGAAGTGCAACAGGTTTCGAAATGCAGTCTTAATAAAGTAGAATATTCCGATCAAGATAGTTGTGAGAGTGCATGCGTTAAAACGGAAGAGCTTGGAAGTATAGGGAGCTATGATGAAGAAGTTTATTCTTGTGATTCTGGTTGGAGTGAATTATCAAATAGTGGGACAAGTAATCTAGTTTGTTATAAAGAAGCAGAGAGAAAGCAATAATATTTTCAATAATATATAAAATAAATTCCGAGAAGGAAAACTCGTAAAAACCTCATAGACTTAACTCTTTGGAAGGAAATTATTCCTTCCTTATTTTATGTAAATAAAAAAACCAGCTAAGCTGGCAATAAATCATTAATTATTTTTTATATAATCTAAAATATCTTTATCTTTAATTTCTAAGGCTTTGACTAACTTTCTAAAAGTATCAATCGAAGGTTTTTTCTCTTCGTTTTCTATTCTTTGAATTGTTCTTGTATCTAAATTAGTTAATTCAGCTAGATATTCTTGTGTATATTTTCTTAATTTTCTATATTCTTTAAACATTATACTCACCTACGGCAATTATGTCATAATTATATTTTCTTTCCAACGGCACAAAAGCCGGTTTCTCATCTTGACATTTATGCCGTGCTGTGGTAATTTATAAATATGACAATTGTGCCGTGAAGATTAGGAGAGTATCTATGAATAAGAATAAAAGAGTAGGAATAGTAATTGTAATAATATTGTTATTAATATTAAATATATTTTTAATATTAAAAAAAGATAATAATATAGTAGAAAAAAATAAAGTAATAAAAATAGAAAGAAAAGAATTTAATATATATTTACAACAATCAGTTGGAAGTGAAGATTATAATCCATCAAGTAGTGAATCATTTCCTAGTCAAGGCTATTTATTAAATACAACTAAAACGGTATGTTATGATTATAATGGCAAAGAAACAAGTTATAAACCAACACAAAATTTAGTAAATGAAATAATAGATGGAAGTATAACAATAGAAAGTAGTAATACAATTTATTGTAATTTATACTTTGATAAGAATGAAGCACCAATTATAACTGATTTTGAAATAAAGGGAAAAACAAATAGTAATCAAGAATTAAATAATGACTTTACATATCAAACAGATAGTTTACCATTTACAGTAGAATATACAGATACAGAAGAAGATGTAAAACAATATTGTATAAATGAAACAGAAGGTAATGATAATTGTAATTGGTATTCACTAGCTGAGTCAAATAGTTATTCATTGAAGGATAACAAAGATGGACAAAAAACATTACACATATATTTAAAAGATAAAGCAAATAATATATCAGAAGTACAAACAAAAAGCATAACAGTAGATAAAACAAAACCTGTAATAAATACATTTACATTAACCGGAACAGCAGATGAAGGACAACAATTAAGTAATAATGAAACATATACCCATACAAAAGATATAACATATAATGCAAATATAACAGAAGAAAATATAGAAAGTTATTGTGTATATGAAAATAGTGGTTGTAGTTATCTAGAAACTATAGAAAAAGAAATAACGAAAAAAGAATATAATTTAACTGAAAGTGAAGGAATAAAAACCTTAAGTATAAAAGTAAAAGATAAGGCAGGTAATGAATCCACAATATCAACTAAAACAATAACATTAGATTTGCAAAATCCAACAGCAGGAATAGAAGAGAAAAGTAAAACAACAGATAGTATAACAGTAGCAGTGGGGAACGAAATAGATAAAACAGGAATAATAGAAAGACAATGTAAAATAAATGATCAAAATAATTGGACCGATGCAGAACCAAATGGTGAGTGTACAATAAGTATTTTAGATGATGGAACAGCATTAGAAGAAGGAACAGCATATACAATAGAAGCAAGAGTAAGAGATGGTTCAGGAAGGTATAGTACAAATAATCCAAGCGTAATTGTAACAACAGATAAAAAGGGAATAACAGGTAAAGATTTAATTACTGGTAATAATAAGCCAAATGGATTAAGTGATAGTATACTGGGAGAGTCATCTAAAGATAGCTCAACATATAATGATGATATGTATCGCTTTGTTGGTGCTTGCAATGCAGGTGATAATAATGGTACTGGAATATGTAAAGACTAGTGCTGACAACCTATATAATCATGAAAGATATTCCATTTATAGTGTTCAGGCTAAAGTGGGATTAATGTTTGTAAGTGATCTTTACTACTCATATGCATCAGATGGATTAGATTCTTCTAATACAAACTGCAACAAAGACCATTGTTGGGAGAGTTGGTTAGCTCTCCAAAATAAAGGAGTTAGTTTCGAAAACGACTACGGAGAATGGACGATGACTAGAACCTACGAAGGATTGGCAGCCTTTTTCTATGACTGGGCAGTGAGTTCGTCGAGTGCACCTGTTAGCTCGCAATTAAATGCCCAGTATTCGGTTCGCCCCGTCTTCTACCTTTCGGCTGATACTTTGATTTCCTTCGGTTCTGGGACTTCAGCAGACCCATTCATAATAGAAAAAACACAACTCGAGAAGGGAAACTCGTAAAAACCTCATAGACTTAACTCTTTGGAAGGAATTATTCCTTCCTTTTTTTGTCTTCTTTTGACATCATTTGTCGAAGTTGTTTAAATTTATTAAAATATGTTCTATATTATAATAGCAGGTGAATGTATGTTAAAAATGGATTTAGAATATGAAAGAGGCATTTTCTTTATTAGATTAGATGGTACTTTAAATAGGAAGAGTAGTTATAAATTAAATAATTATATTATTCCTGTTATTAAGAAGCATCATTTAAAAAGGGTTATTATTAATTTAGAAAACTTGAAAGAAATTGATAATACTGGTATAAATGCCATTCTAAATGTTAAATGTACTACTCGTTGCAATAAAGGTCATATATACTTATGTGGCATTAAAAAAGACTTTGAGTTAAGCCTTAAACACTTACATATTAAAACTAAGACTACGGAAGGAGAATTAGTAAATTTAATTGAGGTGTAAAGGATGGACTATGAAAAGATAATAAAAGATAATGAAAAATTGATTTGGAAAATAGCTAGTCATTTCTATGGAACAAGTAGTGATGATTTATTCCAAGCGGGAGTAGTTGGTCTTTTAAAAGCTTTAAAAAATTATCGAAAAGATGGTAAAACTAAATTTTCTACTTATGCTCACGATTATATTTTTGGTGAGATGTATTTACTTGCTAGTAATAAAAATATTAAAGTTAGTAAAGACATTTTAAATCTTTATAAGAAAATAGAAGAAGCAAGATATACTTTAGCTCAAAAATTAGGTAAAATACCAAGTAATTTAGAACTATCAGAATTTTTAGATATTAGTTTAGAAATGGTAGAAAGTGCTTGTAATAGTGCTAATATTATTCTATCACTTGATAGTGAAAATGATTTTGATAAATCTATTTATGAATGTATAGGTAAAAGTGAAGATTTAGATACAAAAATATTTATTAATGATAGTTTTGAAGTGTTAAATGATGATGAGAAAAATATTATTAAATCAAGATATTTTGAAGATTTAACTCAAAGTGAAGTAGCAAGAAAACTTAATATGACCCAAGTAATGGTTTCAAGATATGAGAAAAAAAGTATTGATAAGTTAAGAGAATATTTAACAAATTAGTATAATTTGGTAGTATTTATTCATAATAAAAATGGTGAATGAATAATGAATAAAACAGAATATCAAAAATTAGTTAAACAATTATCACCAAAGGAACCTAAGTTTAGAAATGCCTTACTAGCTTTTTTAGTAGGTGGTTTTATTGGTTTTATTGGTGAAGTTATTATTAATATTTTAATGGAATCATTTGGACTTGCTAGAGTAGATTCTTGTATGTGGCTTTCTTTTATTCTAATTCTTTTTGCAACATTTATGACTGCCCTTGGCAAATTTGATAATTGGGTTGCCAAAGCAAAATGTGGACTTATAATACCTACAACAGGTTTTGCTCATAGTGTTCAAAGTGCTGCTTTAGATTATAAAAAAGATGGTTTAGTAACAGGTATTGGCGCTAATATATTTAAACTAGCTGGTTCAGTAATATTATATGGAATAGTTAGTGCTTTCTTTCTATGTGTATTAAAGGTGGTATTATATGGCTAGTTTAAAATTTAATAATATTTATTTAAATGATTATTTTACTATAACAGGACCATTAGAAAGCAATAGTCGTCTTAAAAGTAAAGATTTAACGATGGATGATTATTATTATGGGGAAAAAACTTTTGAAAAAGCGGAAGCTAAAATGCAAAGAACCGTTATTGAAAGGTTACTTTTTAAAAATCATTTAACTAATAATGATATTGATATATTAATTGGTGGTGATTTACTTGATCAAATAACAGCCACTAATTATGGAGCAATGAATATTCCCATATCTCTTTTAGGAATATACAGTGCTTGTGCTACTTTTCCAGAAAGCTTAATTATTGGTAGTATCTTTTTAAATAATAAAGATTTAAAAAAGATTATTACTATTACTAGTAGTCATAACTTAGGAGCGGAAAGACAATTTAGATATCCAATTGAATATGGTGCTCCAAGACCCCATAGTGCAACATTTACAGCAACAGCAGCAATTAGTACGCTTTTAAGTCAAGATAAAGGTAAAATAAAAATTGAATCTGCTACTATTGGTAAAGTAACGGAAATGGGTATTAAAGATGCTAATAATATGGGAGCAGTTATGGCTCCCGCAGCAGCAAGAACATTATATGAGCATTTAGAAGAATTAAAAAGACCTCTTGATTATTATGATTTAATTCTAACTGGTGATTTAGGGGTAGTTGGTGTCAATATTTTTAAAGAATATGCCGAGTTAAAATATAATTTAAAATTAAAAAACCATTTAGATGCAGGTTGTGAATTATATTTAAAAAGCCAAGAAGTATATGCTGGTGGATCAGGGCCTAGTTGTTTACCACTTGTTTTATTTAATAAAATCTTACCACAAAATAAATATAAAAAGATCTTAATTATTGGTACAGGTGCTCTCCATAGTAAAACTTTTGTTAATCAAAAAAGTCCTATTCCCGCTATTGCTCACGCGGTTAGTTTGGAGGTCTTATAATGATGTATTTAAAAGCATTCTTGTTTGCTGGTACTGTTTGTCTTATTTGTCAGTTAGTCTTAGATAATACAAAACTTACACCTGGACATATTACAAGTGCGGTTACTGTAATCGGTGCAATACTATCATTTTTAGGCATCTATGATAAAATAGTATTATGTTGTGGAGCGGGAGCAACAACCCTTATTGCTAACTTTGGCCATATGTTGTATCAAGCTGGTATAGCAGGTTATGCTGAAGGTGGTGTATTAGGTTTATTTTCCAATTTATTATGTTCATCGGGTATAGCTATTGTTTCGGTTGTTGTCTTCTCATTTGTATTTGCGATGATTTTTAAAGCTAGAGATTAAGGAAAGAGAAATCTTTTCTTTTTTCTTGGCATTTGATATAATAAGGATACAACAAAGGAATGGTGAAATATTTTGAAAACAAAAGATATTTTTAAAAGTAAAGAAAGTATAGCTTATGATTTTATAATGTCATATGAATATCCTTTTGAAGTTTTAAAAGATATAAAAGAATATATAATTAAATTAGGAAACACATTAAGTAGTGACTATGAATTAAAGGGAGAAAATATTTGGATTCATAAAAATGCTGTAGTAAGTCCGACAGCTGAGATTAATGGGCCTTGTATTATTGATGATGGCGCAATAGTTCGTTGTAATGCTTTTGTAAGAGGTAGTGCAATTATAGGTAAAAGTACTGTTTTTGGTAACTCTTGTGAAATCAAAAACGCTATTCTTTTTGATAATGTTCAAGTCCCCCATTTTAGTTATGTAGGAGATTCCATATTAGGGTCTCACTCTCACTTAGGAGCTGGTTCTATTATATCTAATTTAAAAAGTGATAAAAAAGATATTATTATCAAAAATGGAGATGAAAAAATAGAAACAAATTTAAGAAAAATTGGGGCCTTTTTAGGTGATAATGTCGAAGTTGGTTGCAATTCTGTTTTAAATCCTGGCACTATTATAATGCCTAATACAAATATTTATCCCCTTACTAGTGTAAGAGGAGTTATAAAAGAAAATTCCATTGTTAAAAGTATGGATAATATCATAAGTAAGGAGATTAATTAAATGGGAAAATTATTTGGTACTGATGGTGCTAGAGGAATTGTTAATAGTGAACTTACAGTTTCTTTAGCAATGCGTATTGGCGCAAGTGCCGCTAAAGTAATGAAAAAGAATAAAAAAGATTTAACGCTTCTAATTGGTAGTGATACAAGAATTTCTAAAGATGCTTTGCGTTTATCATTAGCGGGTGGTGTCTTATCTATGGGTGCTAATGTTATAGATCTTGGGGTTATTCCTACACCTGCAGTAGCATATTTAATAAAAAAGTATAATGCTGATGGTGGTTTTGTTATTTCTGCTAGTCATAATCCAAGTGAGTATAATGGTATTAAGATATTTAATGAAAATGGCTATAAATTAGCAGATGAATTAGAAGAAGAAATAGAAAATTATGTTTATAATTTTGAAGATAACAATAATGCTAATGAAGTAGGTATGTATCATTATGCCGATAATGCCATCAATGATTATACTGATTACTTAGTAAGTACGATAAATGGTGATTTAAAAGGTATAAAAATTGGTATAGATACCGCTAATGGGGCAGCTTATAAAACAGCTGAAGTTTTATTTAACAAATTGCAAGCTGACTATAAAATAATAAATAATGAACCAGATGGTTATAATATTAATTTAAATGCTGGTTCCACCCATTTAGAAGTTTTGCAAAAATATGTTGTTGATAATCATCTTGATTGTGGTATTGCTTTTGATGGGGATGCTGATAGAGCTTTATTAGTTGATAATGAAGGTAATATAATTGATGGTGATAAGATACTTGCAATATGTGGTAAATATTTAAAAGATAATCATAAATTAAAAAATAATGCGATTGTAGGAACCGTTATGTCTAATTTGGGTTTTGTTAAATTTTGTGAAAAAGAAGGTATTAAATTTGAATCTACCAAAGTAGGAGATCGTTATGTTTTACAAAATATGCTACAAAATGATTATATAATCGGGGGAGAACAATGTGGGCATATTATTTTTAAAGAATTTGCCACGACTGGCGATGGTGAAGTAACTGCTTTACAAGTTTTAAATGTAATGGTTCATACTAAAAAGAGTTTAAAAGAACTCGCTGAAGTTATGGAAACATATCCACAAGTTTTAAAAAACTTAAATGTTTCTAAAGAAAATAGAGATCATTATCAAGAAAATAAAGTAATTATGGATTATATTGATGAGTGTAATAAAAAATTAAATGGTGATGGAAGAATATTAGTAAGAGCTAGTGGAACAGAAAATTTAATTAGAGTTATGCTTGAAGGTAAAGATATTGATTTTATCACCAAAATGTGTGATGATATTATTGCTGTTATGAAAAAAGAATTAAATTAAAAAATAATATTTATTTTAACATTTATTGTTAAAATAAATTATGTCCTGGTAGTTAAATGGATATAACGAGGCTCTCCTAAAGCCTAATTGCGAGTTCGATTCTCGCCTGGGACACCAGAATGATAGAAAACTCGAACTTTTATAGTTCGAGTTAAAATTTGTAAAAAATTATGATAGTATATATTTATAGTTGTAAATTTTACCATTATTGCAAACAAATGATATAGAGTTAAGAGTAGATAATAGAAATACATCCGTAAAATCTTTAAAAGATTTAGAAACTTTTTTACAATGGGAATTTGAACTTATGGATTTAGAAGTAAAAGTAAAATATTTAGATTCAAAAGATAATAGAGATGTGCAGATGGCAGATTATATTGCTAATATGGTGTGGAAAAAATACAATTGTCAGAAAGAAGACCTATCTAGAAGAGTCTCACAATATTATAGAACCTATATTTCAAAATTTCCCTTCAAACTGTTTGGAAATAGCCCAACATTAAAGCAACTTGAACAAGAAAGTAGCAAAAATGAAGAAAAAGCAAAGAATTAGTTGTAAATTCGTAAAAATGTAGTATAATTTTAATTAGAAGACCTTTGAGGTGTATCGAACCAAGCATTTTTATATGCGAATGTTCTAATCGTATGTTAAGTACGGGATCCCTCAGGCAAGGAAAGTAACTCAAAAGGGTTATTTTTCTTTTTAATTTATAATAAAACAATAATCAATAATATTAATTTATAGTCTTTTCATCAAACATAAAAATTGCTATAATAACTAACTGGGTGATATTGTTTGAAATCTATAGAAAATAATCTTTTTATAAAAAGATTGGAAAATGGAATAGAAACAGGTTTAATGCTTATGGCACATAATGCTTATTGGTGTCAGTTTACAAAATGGGAAAGAAAATATAAAAATTTTCACGCTTATATTTTTGGAAGTGGAACTGCTTATGCAAGGCATAGAAAAGAAGATATTCCCAAAGATTGTGATTTTATATTTTAGATGGTTCTGATTATTTTTTTGAAGATGAGTTGAATGAAACTAAAAAAATAGGTCAAAAAATATCGGCAGAAAATAATAAAAGAGTAACTATTGGTTATGTATATTTTATTCCAAGAGAAGAAAGAATTAATCCTAATATAGTTAGTGAATTAAAAATAATTAGTTTAAAAAATGATGCTGAATATGAAGAGACTATTTCAATTGAAGGAAGTTATAATTTAATATCTATTGCTGATATCATCGTAGAAAAACATAATGAATTAGAGAATCAAAAAGTTTTAAAAAAAGGCTAGATACTTATGCTAGCTAGAAAACTCGAACTTTTATAAAATATTTACTAATCAAGGAGAATAACGATATGATAAAAAGACTAATTTTTAATATAGATGGTACGCTTATTAGAAATGTTCAATTTAATGATGCTATTGTTCAAACATTAAAAGAAGCTAAAATTTATTCAGATAAAAATTTAGAAATATTTTTAAATTCTATTAAAGAATATGAGAAAAACTATGATAATTATAATACAACTGATTATTTGAATTTTTTTAGCAATCAATTAGGGATAAATTTAGAAAGAAATTTTCTTGAAATTTTTTTTAAGCATTTAAAAAAAGCAATTCCTAGTAATTTTGATGAAATCCAAGAAACAATAGAATACTTAAGCAAAAAATATGAATTAGTTTTATTATCTAATTATTTTGAAAAATCGCAAAGAAATAGATTAGAAGCAATGGGAATAAATAAATATTTTAAAGAATATTATGGTGAACATAAAATAAAACCATATGATGAAGCTTATTGGCAAGCCAAAGGAATATTTGAACCATCTGAATGTATTATAATTGGTGATGATTTAGAATTAGATATTAAAAAACCTTTAAAACTTGGATTTAATACTATTTTAGTTACTGATAAAGAAAATATTTCAACTGATACTATTAAAGTTAAAAGTATTAAAGAATTGAAAAAAAGATTATAAGTTTTTAGCATAAAAAGATTATAAGTTTTAGCTTATAGTCTTTTCATTGTGTTAAAAAATTGATATAATTAAAATGTAAGATTAATTAGGAAACTTTTTGTGATATTAACAGTTATCTAGATAATAAAGTTATTACTTCTACCTTATTTATTTGGCTAACTTAAAGGATAGAAGATAGTGGTTGTACCATTTTATGTTAGGAGATAATTAATTATGGATTTAAATAAAATATATGCTAAAGAAAAAATAATCAATTCTTATTTTGCGGAAAAATATGATTATAAAAATGAAGAATTTTTTAACAAGCAAGTTTTAGAACTTTTATGTGAATTAAGCGAATTTGCTTATGAAACTAAATGTTTTAAATTTTGGAAAAATGAAAGTCAAAGTGCACCTGAGGTAACAATTCCTGAATTTGCTGATTGTTTAATGATTACTTTGTGTTTTTGCGATTTAGCTAATATTGATATATTAGAAATTGAAGAAATTAAAGAAAAAGATATGGTTAAAATGTTTATTGAAGCAAATAAACTTGCTTCAACATTAACAATAAATTTAGATAAAGATAAACTACTAAAGATTTTATCTTATCTAATTGCAATATCAAATTTGTTAGGTTACAGTGATGAAGAACTTGACAAATATTGTGCAGAAAAAATGGATAAAACTTTAAAAATGGTAAGAAAGTAAAGGTGGCATATAGTTTTATGAATCAAGATATTCTTAATTTTTATAAGCAAACAAGTTTATATACCGATTTAGGACTATATAAAGATTTTGCTATTGCTTTGCCTAATGATCTAAAGAAACTATGCTTGCTTCAAAGAAACCAAATAATTCATCCATTCGATTTATGTGATGAAAAAGAAAGCAAGAATGTCAATTCTTTTTATGGCGATATGACTAAAATTAGCCAAACTAGTTTAAAATACGAAAATGATTTGTTTCCCACTGCGCAATCTATCATAGCTGAACTCTTAAGAAGAGATAAAAATTATTCTGAAGAAAGAAAAATAGAAGATAAAATTCACGTGTGTTGTAGAGAACAAGCAATTTTACTTGCAAGTATTCTAAAAGCAAAAGGCATTTCTGCTCGTGTAAGAAGTGGTTTTACCTTTTATTTGAACGCGACAAATAAAGAAGTTGGTGATCATTGGATTTGCGAATATTATAGCAAATCAGAGAATAGGTGGATTTTAGTAGATGCCGATTTTTATTATGATGATGAAACATTAAGAGAATATAATATTGATTTTAATCTGTTAGATATACCAAGAAATAAATTTATATTTGGGGCAGAAGCCTATTTAGGATTAAGAAATGGAACATATAGTGAAAAGGAAATATATTATGCTTCAAGTCCTAAAACTTTAGGTATTAAAGCAGCCCTCCACGGCTTGTTTTATGATTTTCATTGTCTTATGAATGACGAAATAATTTTTTTACATTTACCAAAATATATTTTGGATAAAAATTTAAATTTAACAGAAGAAGAATTAAAAGAATTGGATTTATTAGCTAGTTTAATGTTAAATCCCGATAAAAATTTTTTAAAACTAAAAGAAATATGGAATAACAATATAAAATATAGAATTATGGCCGGTGGGCTTAATGGTTAATTTAATATTGAAGATTTACAAGTACTATTAAATATGTTAGAATAAACTACTATAAAGGAGAATTGATATGGCAAAATTAATGAATATTAAAGGGTATTGGAATACGAGTAATGATTGGAACTTTGATGAAAAAGATATGTATGAAGGACAAATCTTATTAGATGAAGATGGTTGGTTTGAAGGCATAGTTAATAATCCTTATAGCGATTATAAATTAGATAGATTTGTTTTTGGAGCTTATTTTGAAGGGAAAGTAATATTTTTAAATAAACTTACTCCCCTTGAAGGTAGTACCCCTTTTATTTTTAGTGGTGATTATAATGATGGATATTATTGGGGTGAATTTGATTACTTAGGATTAGCTGGTAATTATAGATGTGGTAATATGCAAATGGCATCAAGAGAAGTAGAACATAATTTAGAAAGCCAAAAGCAAGAATTAGTGGTAAAACTAGAAAATTTTAAAAAAGGAATGAATAAATATTTTGCTGAAATGTATCAAAATATGTTAGCAGTTAGAAAAGAATTTACGGAAGAAGTACTTGAAATGTATAACGAAAGAAAAAGTAAAGAAAGTGGTTCTAAAAGAGTTAGAAATTAAAACAATTATATATAAATTTATTTTAAAATATGTTAATATGTTTTTGTAAGAGGTGATATTAATGGAGAAAGAAAATTTAGAATTACAAGGGGAATATTGTGAGGCCCAAAAAATTATATCAATATTAGAGCAAGAGTTATCTAAAGGTTTAGAACAAATCAAAACGGAAGTTAATGATGCTGTTGTAAAAGTAACTGAAGATGATATTAAAAAATTTTTAGATGAAAAATTTAGTGAGGAAGATCCTGAATTAAAAGAAAGAATTGAAAATCCAAGACCTCGAATTAAGAAGAGTGCTAATTATTGGACATTTGAAGAAATAAAAGAAGATGCTAAAAGATTTACTGATGAACTAAGTACAACTAGATATTGCTTTAATTCTTATACTTTAGAATATTTTAAAAGATATACTACAATTGTTAGAAATAAAGCTTTACAATTAATTAACATTATTGAATCAATTGGTACTAAACAAACTGATAATATAAAAGGTTTATTAGGAGAACTTGATATTAATTTAGATGAATCTGGTAATATTAAAGTAGTAGATATTGATCGTTTAGTAACTCCAACTATTCAAAATATTGAAGATTTAAATGAGAAAATTAGCATAGCCAATAATTTAGAAACCTATTTAACATTTAAAATTTCTCGCGAAAGTTTATTAAGAGAAGGTATTATGGAAAATGAAATTTATCCATCAACATCGATAATAATTAAAGGATTATATGGTGGGCGTCGGAAAGGTAATGTGCCGATTTCCGATGATCAAGAAAAGGAATTATACAAAGAATTTAAAAAGTCATCAGAAGAATTTGCAAAGATACTTACAAGACTTTAATTAAAATAATAATTATTTAAAAAAATATCAGTTCAAAAATTGATATTTTTTTAATTTTGTAACTTAGTTGTAACTTATGATGTAATATAATGATGGAGAAAGGAATGATTTTTATGGAAATATTAAGAGTGGAAAACTTAACCAAAATATATGGTAAGGGTAATTCTAAAGTCGTTGCTTTAGACAATGTTTCTTTTACAGTTGAAAAGGGTGAATTTGTAGCCATTATTGGTGCTTCTGGCAGTGGTAAATCTACTTTACTCCATATCATTGGGGGAGTTGATAAACCTACTAGTGGAAAAGTTTATATTGATGGGTTAGATATTTTTTCTTTGAATGATGATAAATTAGCTATATTTAGAAGAAGACAAGTAGGTTTAATCTATCAATTTTATAATTTAATTCCCATATTGAATGTTGAAGAAAATATTTGCTTACCTTTATTTCTTGATAATCGTACTGTCTCTAAAGATAAACTAAATGATTTATTAAATTTACTCGGCTTATCTCATCGGGTCAATCATTTACCCAATGAATTATCGGGCGGTGAACAACAAAGAGCTAGCATTGGAAGAGCACTAATAACTAGTCCAACCCTTATTTTAGCTGATGAACCAACGGGGAACCTAGACTCTAAAGCTAGTGATGAAATAGTATCTCTTCTTAAGAAAACCAATAAAGATTATAAGCAAACCATCATAATGATTACCCATAATTTAGAAATAGCTAAATGTGCCGATCGAATTATTAAAATAGAAGATGGCAAAATTGTTAAAGAGGGTTAATTTATGAACTTACTTAATAAACTAACAATTAAAAACTTAATGCTTAATAAAAAAAGAACCATTGTTACAATTATTGGCATAATTTTATCGGTAGCTCTTATTTGTGCCGTATCTAGTATGTATGCTAGTGGAATAGCTTCTTTAATTAACTTTGAAAAAAGTGAAAAAGGTAATTATCACGTAGCCTTTTATAATGTTTTAGCTAGTGAAAAAGATAACTTAGAAAATAATCGGGGTATAGAAGATATTTATGTAACAAAAGATATAGGTTATGCTTACTTAACTAATTCAGCCAATGAATATAAACCTTACGCTTTAGTAAAAGCCTTTACTAAAAGTGCTTTAGAAAATTTATCCATTAATTTAGTTAAAGGACGTCTTCCTCAAAATGAAAGAGAAATTGTTATTCCCACTCATTTAAAAACCAATGGACGAATAGTTTTAGATATTGGTGATGAGATTACTTTAGATATTGGTGAAAGAGTAAATAGTGAAGGCTTTAAACTAAATCAACATAATCCTTATCCAGGTAGTGCTTATGCTGAAAGTGAAAGCCTTATAAATAAAGAGGTCAAAACTTATAAGATTGTAGGTATAGTTGAAAGACCATCAACTAGTATAGAACCCTATGATGCGCCAGGATATACTTTTATTACTTATATAGATGAGTATCAAGATACTGATCTTTTAGATATCTATGCTTTATATAACAAAAAAGGATCTAAAGATTATATTAATGTAACAGCCAATATTTTAGGAGTTAATAAAGATATTTTTAAACTATTATTTAGTGATTATTATGTTTTCGAAGATACGAAAGTAATTAACGAAATGGCGAAAGCTAAGTATCAATACGATATTAACTCTTATTTAATTGCTCTTGAAAATAAACCTTTAAGTAATGGTACAATTGGCTCTTTATCATCAGTGGTTATGGTTGTAATAGCTATCATTATTTTTACTTCTGTTTTTTGTATTAAAAATAGTTTTAGTATATCTATTACGGAAAAAATAAAACAATATGGAATGCTTCGCAGTGTAGGAGCTACTAAAAAACAAATAAAGAAAAATGTTTTTTATGAAGCAAGTATTCTTGGACTAATAGGTATTCCTTTGGGTATTTTATCTGGTATATTTGCTTCCTTTATTTTAGTAATTGTTTGTAATTATTTTCTAAAATCTTCTTTTGCTAGTGAAGATATGTCCTTAATTTTTTCCTTTTCTTGGCCAGCAATTATTATATCCGTTATCTTAGGAATTGTAACTTTATACTTATCAGCTTTTAGTAGTGCAAGAAAAGCTAGCAAGATATCACCGATTACTTCAATTAGAAATAGTGGCAATATTAAAATAAAGAGTAAAAAGTTAAAATGCCCAAAAATAATTAACCAATTATTTGGAATTGGGGGAGAAATTTCTTATAAAAATTTAAAGCGAAATAAAAGAAAATACCGTACAACAGTTATTTCAATGATTGTTTCAGTTGCGACCTTTATTGCTTTGTCTTCATTTATGAATATGGCTTTTAATGAAGTTAGAAAAGAATTTAAAAACAACGAATATAATTTATATTTGATGATGCAAGGTGGCAATATAAATGAGGTTAATAATTTAGCAATTAGTACCACTAATCTTGATGGCATCAAAGAATATACTATTGCAAGAGATAGTTATTTAGAAATTAGCAATCCTAAATTTAGTGAAGAATATCGTAATCGTTTTAATCGCGATGGAGATGCTTATGGTGTTGCGGTAATTGCCCTTGGTGATAGTGAATATCGTAAATATATTGATGAATTAAACTTAAATTATGAAGATGTTAAAGATAAAGGCATATTATTTAATAATATTTTAGTTCGAGAATATAATAGTGATACTAATAAAAATGAAAATCACTATTATAATGTATTTAACTATAAAGTAGGTGATAAAATAAGCGGCACTATAGATGAAAAATTAGTTAATTTAGAAATAGCTAAAGTTACGAAAGAATTACCATTTGGCTTTAAGAATAGTTTAGGTAGTAGTAAAATTATTGTAAGTGATGAATATTTTGATCAAAATTGTCCAAAGACGATTGTATCCATTTATTATCTTGCGGATAATGCGAGTAAGGTTCAAGATGAAATAGATGAAATCTTAAAAGATCAAGAATATTCTTTAACCAATAGTGAAGAACAAAAACAAATGATGGATAGTTTCTATACTTTGATAGGTATTTTCTTATATGGCTTTATTATTGTTATAACACTTATTGGATTAACTAATATTTTTAATACTATTACGACTAATATGGCTTTAAGAAAAAGAGAATTTGCTACTTTAAAATCTATTGGAATGACTAAAAAAGAATTTAATCGAATGATTAGTTTAGAAAGCTTATTTATGGGAATAAAATCATTATTATTTGGTACTATTTTTGGCCTTATTTTATCATATTTGATGTTCTATTTATTAAAAAATCAAGGTGATAGTTATATAATCCCTTTTGGAGCCATCATTGTTTGCGCTATTAGTGTTATTGCTCTTATTAGTATCATTATGAAATATTCAATTAATAAAATAAATAAACAAAATATAATTGAAACAATTAGAAACGAAAACATTTAAGGGCTAATTAGCCCTTTTGTTGTTTTAAAAAAAATAAATATTGAAAGAAGGTAAGAATGAATAGTATAATTTAATTAATTTGGAAGGAGTGCTAAATTGACAATTTTATTAGTTGAAGACAATCTAAGTATTATCAAAGGTTTAATTTTTGCTTTTGCTAAAAGCGATTATCAGTTAATTTATGAAACCAATGTAAATGACGCTAAAAGATGTTTGAAAGATAAAGCAATTGATTTAGTTATTTTAGATGTAATGTTACCAGATGGTAATGGTTTTGCTCTTTTTAAAGAATATATTAAACCTCAAAATATTCCCACTATTTTTCTAACAGCAAGGGATAATGAAGATGATATTGTCTCATCGCTTATAAATGGAGCAGAAGACTATATAACTAAACCTTTTAGCACTAAAGAACTTATGGCAAGAGTTAGTAAAGTTTTATTAAGAAAGGCTAATAAAAATATTATAACTGTTTTAGATATAACTTTTGATTTAGATAAAATGGTAGTAATGAAAAATGGTCAAATTGTTAATTTGACAAGTATTGAGATGCAGTTATTATATTTATTATTTTTAAATCTTAATAAAGTTGTTAGAAGAGAAGTTTTAATTGATGCTATATTTGATGCAACTGGTAATTATGTAGATGATCATACCATAACCGTTTATTTAAAAAGAATTAGAGAAAAAATAGGAAGCGATATAATAATTACTATTAAGGGAGTAGGTTATAGAATAGATGAAAAATAAGATTAAATTAAAAAAATATTTTGTCAATTCATTATTTATTATGTTGTTTTTTATCGTAGTTATTATTTTCGTAAAAAGCTATGAATATCAAAGTTTAACAAAAATAAATAACGAAAAAATAATGATGATTATATCTGAGGTTACAAATAAATATCCCCTTGTTAGTGAAAAAGAAATCAATGATATAATTAATAGTAAAAATGGTAAAATTAATGAAGAATTTTTTAAAAAATATAATATTGATATTATAAAAGATAATATTGTTATCGAAAATAATAATGTTTATCAAAAATTTGTTATTATTGATTTTTTTATTTGTCTTTTATTAGTGACTTCTTTATTTGTTAATTTTTATATTTATAATAAAGGAAGAGATAAAGAATTAAAAAAGATAAGTAAATACTTAGAAGAAATTAATAATAAGAATTATAGTTTGGAAATTAATGAATTATCCGAAGATGAACTTTCAATATTAAAAAACGAGCTTTATAAGATAACTGTTTTACTTAGAGAAAATGCTGACAATTCTTTAAAAGATAAAAAAGAGTTAAAAAAATCTTTAGAAGATATTTCCCATCAATTAAAAACCCCACTGACATCGATTTTGATAATGCTCGATAATTTAGAAGACAATAATTTAGATGCAAAAGTAAAAGAAGAATTTTTAAGAGATATTAAAAGAAACATTATGAATATAAATTCACTTGTGCAAAATATTTTGAAACTATCAAAATTTGATGCAAACACCATTAATTTTGTGAAAGATAATGTTAATGTTTTTGAACTAATTAGAGAAAGTGCCACTAATGTCTCGACTTTGTGTGATTTAAAAAATATTAAAATTGAAATAAATGGTGATAAAAGCATTATGGCTATACTAGATCATTATTGGGAAGTGGAGGCTCTTACTAACATTTTAAAAAATTGTGTTGAATATTCTTTTAATGATAGTAGTATAATAATTAACTTAGAAGATAATAATGCTTATACCAAAATAACAATTAATGATAATGGTAAAGGTATTAATGCTAATGATTTGCCTCATATATTTGAAAGATTTTATAAGGGTTACAATTCATCTAATGAAAGTATTGGCATCGGTTTGTCTCTAGCTAAAACGATAATAGAAAAAGATAATGGCAGTATCAGTGTCACATCCTTTAAAGATAGTACTATTTTTGAAATTAAATTTTATAAATTTTAGCGGTTAAAAGTTGTTAATAAAAGACGGTTTTGGTATAATAATTTAGGAAGGTGAATATGAAAAAGATAAAAGATTATATTATATGTTTTATTAACGGCTTTTGTATGTCTTTAGCTGATAGTGTTCCAGGGGTTTCAGGTGGTACAGTAGCATTTATTTTAGGCTTTTATGATAAATTTATTGCTTCATTAGATGATTTATTTAGAGGAACCTGGGAAAAGAAAAAGGAAGCTTTAAAATATTTAGGTAAGCTAGTAATTGGCTGGATAGTAGGAATGATTTTGGCGGTATTGTTTTTAGCTAATTTATTTGACAAATATATCTATGAGTTAAGTTCTTTATTTCTTGGTTTTATTATTTTAGCTATTCCTATTGTTATTAAAGAAGAAAAAGAAAATCTAAAAGGTAATTATAAAAATATTTTCTTTGCTATTATTGGGGCTTTAGTCGTAATAATGATTACTTATTTAAATCGAGTAGCGGGAAGCAACTTTAATATAGATAATTTTAATTTAGGAACAATTATTTATACCTTTTTAGCCGCGATGGTTGCCATATCAGCAATGATTTTGCCTGGTGTTTCTGGTTCGACCATTCTATTAATTTTTGGTATATACATACCAATCATAACTAAAATAAAATTATTTTTAAATTTTGACTTTTCGGTTTTACCAATTTTAATTGTTTTTGGATTAGGAATAATTTTTGGAATTGTCTTTTTTACTAAATTAGTTCGAAAATGTTTAGAAAAAAGAAGAAGTGCTACAGTGTATGCTATTTTAGGTATGATGGTGGCATCTTTATATTCAATCGTAATGGGACCAACAACTCTTGACATTCCGCGGGAATTTTTAACTTTGGAAACATTTAATTTTTGGTATTTCCTTTTAGGATGCATTATTATTTTAGGATTAGAGGGTTTAAAAAACTTTTTAACTAAAACAAATTAATCTTTGAAATAAGAAAGATTGTTTAAATGCTTTTTAACTATTTTCTTCATTTCAATAATAAATATAGAAGGCTTATCTTTGTCATAAAGAAGATAAGTCTTTTCTTTGCATCTTGTAATAGCAACATAGAAAAGTCTTCTTTCTTCAGCATAGGTTATTTCTTTATCTGGGTATAATTTTTTTAAAATAATGTTGTCTTCGATTTGATTGGGAAACCCGAGTAAATCATCATTACAATTTAAAATTACAACATTTTCTGCTTCGAGGCCTTTGGATTTGTGAACAGTGTATAATTTAATTAAACACCCATTATATTCAATTTGATTAGGTGAAACAATTTGATAGTCTTCATCAATATATTCTAAAATATCTTTGTTGTTTCTTGTTAAAATCATTATATCGCCACTTGTTTTCAAAATGGTATTTAAAACTTTTTTTAATTTGTGTACTTTGTTTTTATATGGAGTAAAGATAAAGGGATTAGGATTATTTTTAAAAGATTTTAATGATTTATTAATTTGAAGGGGATTCTTTTTTATAAATGTGGAAGCGATGTTTATTAGTTCTTGACTGTTGCGGTAAGTATTTACTAGTTTTATTTCCTTAACCGCGGGGAAAAATTGTTGAAAGTTTAAGAAAATATTTAAATCACAACCACTGAAGCGATAAATAGATTGCCAATCATCACCAACGACAATGACCTTGGCCTTGGTAATTTGATATATTTCTCTTATTAAATTAAGCCGAATGTAAGAAGTATCTTGAAATTCATCAATGATAATATATTTAAAGTTAAGGGGGATATTTTTGACAATTTCTGTAGCTTTAAAAATTAGATCATCAAAATCAAGCAAATTGGCACTCTGCTTTTCACTGATGTATTTTTTGTAAATTTTAAAAATAAAGTATAAAATTTTTTTCTCCAATTTAGTATACTTTTTCATTGGAATGTCTTTAAATTTTAAAGCATTAGTTTTCCATAAATTAATAAATGTTTCAATTAAACGGCAAAAGCTTTGAAATTGATTCGTTTGACAGAATTTTGTAAAATCTGTATCAACTTTTAAAAATTTAATAATATTTTCTTGCACTTGCTTGTTACAAGTCGTAACTTCTTCTTTTATAATGTATTGAAGCAAAGTGGTACTACATATTTGGTATTCAAAATTGGCTTTTTCTAAAATAAACATTGCTAATTTGTGAAAAGTAAATACGGGAATGTTGTATTTTATTCGTTTTTTTATATCGTTTACGGAAGCATTAGTAAAAGAAATTACTAAAATATCTTGCTCGTTAGTAATTTTGTTTTCAATTAAGTAATTAATTTTCCCAAGTATGGTAAGAGTTTTGCCCGCACCTGCACCCGCGATAACAATACAATTTTCCTCACAATTTAATAATTGCATTTGATAATAATCTAAAGGATAATTATCAACATAATAATTTTTTGACATATTAAAATCCTCTTTCTATGTAATTTATAAAAAGAGAAACCCTTAGTATTTCAAAATCATCTTAACACAATTTTACACTGTTGACAATTCCTTTTTGTTATTAAGTTAAATTTATAGTATAATTTTTATGGTAAGTAGTAAGGCGTAGTGATAAAATGGAAAAATTAAAAAGAGTAGTTAGTGTGGCTTTTGTAGAAAACGATAAATTATTAATTGTCAAATCGCAAAGGAGTAGCACTACCAATTCTTGGACATTGGTTGGTGGCGGTGTTGAAACTGGTGAAACAGAAATTACTGCTGCTTTAAGAGAAGTAAATGAAGAAATCGGTCAAGGATTTGAATTTTGTGAAGAAGATTTATTGCCAATATTATGTTTTAAAGAAGCCGCCCAAAGTGATTCAGAAGTTATTATTGAGATGAATATGTTTTTAGCTACTAAGAAAATTCACGTTAGCTTAATACCTAATGATGAAATATTAGACTACCACTGGTATTCAATAGGTGAGGTAGAATATAATTTATCATCATCTATTCGCGACCACTTCTTACCTTATGCTATAGAAAAAGGTTTATTGCGCTAAATTTAATAATAAAAATTTCATAAAAACGTCAAAATCTAAATAAAAAAGCAAAAAAAATATTGCATAATTAAATTTTGTATAGTATAATTCTAATTGTCTTGGAATTAATTTATTTAATTCGGGCGATATATTTTCCGTTATCGGGCGATTAGCTCAGTTGGTTAGAGCATCTGCCTTACAAGCAGAGGGTCATAGGTTCGAGTCCTATATCGCCCACCATTGTATTTTTTTTGCCGACATAGCGTAATTGGTAGCGCAACTGACTTGTGGGATAGAAGTTTATACTTTTTGAACTATCTTGCACCCTTATTTGGAAACGGGTAAGGTGGACGTCGCTAATTCGGGGAACTCTAAGTAAGTAATTATATGACAATCCCGAGCTAGGTTAATACCGAGTGTAGAGACTTTATACGACGGACCTAAGTTATGTTAATATGGTTAAGAGAAAGTCCAGACTACAAATGACATTGAAGTAGTGAAAACTATAGTAGTATGAATCAGTAGGTTGGGGGTTCGATTCCCTCTGTCGGCACCATTTATTTTATATGGAGGGATAGCGAAGAGGTCAAACGCGGTAGACTGTAAATCTATTCTTTCGAGTTCTATGGTTCGAATCCATATCCCTCCACCATTTTATAATATTTTACGCGTTTTGCCCCGTAGCCAAGTGGTAAGGCATCAGACTTTGACTCTGACATTCCGTTGGTTCGAACCCAGCCGGGGCAGCCATTTTTAAAATATGTCTCGTTAGCTCAGCCGGTAGAGCATTCGACTTTTAATCGAAGGGTCTGGAGTTCAAATCTCCAACGAGACACCATTTTGTTAAATAACCTCGTTTTTACGAGGTTTTTATATTGCAAAAATTGCCCTAATCCATATTTTCTAAACCATTTATTTTTATATTTTCTTTGGAAAAAAGCCTTAGTTTTAATTTTACCTTTCCTTCTTAATTAAAAATTTCTTAAATTATGCCGAGAAAATTTCTTGACAATGGGCGATACAAATACGCAATACTAATGTTAAATCAGTAGAGTTATTTACTGATTTGACCAGCAACGCGCAAAAGTATTTGCATCTGGGACCTGTTGTCAAGAAAGAAATTGGAATAATTTTAAAATTGTATACTTTAAAACAAAAAAGTCATCCGTTAAGATGACAAAATCCAAAGAGCTAAATTATATATAAACTTTTTATTCTTTAAAACTGCGAATAAAGTCAATATTACACTCCATTTTTAATAGCTCCTCTATTTTAATTATACTTTTCCTCTTTAAAAAATAAACATATTTTGCAAAATCATTTACAAACTTTTACAAATTTAACATCTTCGACATAAAGTGACAATTTTTTCGATTTGGATGTGCTATAACAATATATCGGGAGGGATTTTATGGTTGATGATGATGCTGTTAAGTTGAAAGAAGAATTTTTGAAAATTAAGGGAATGGGCTTAATCAAACTAATGCGTGGTGGTTCGACTGGTTATGGTTACACTTTCGAAACATTACTAGGCAAAAAGGAAGATCAAGAGTGTAAGCCTGATTTTGGAAGCATTGAAATAAAATGTAAATTTGGCTTTTCAAATACTCACTTTACATTATTTACTTGTGCTCCAAAATGTGATTATGGTACAGCCTACAACTACATCTTTTATAATTACGCCTATGAAAAGTACAACAATCCGGATGAAAAAATATTCAGTTTAAAAATGTTTTCACACTATGTAAAAGATAGGTATGGTTTTACTTTTAAATTATATGTTAATGATTATAAAAGAAAAGTTTTTCTTAAAGCCTATTTAAATAATGAATTTTTAGAAGATATTTGCTATTGGCCATTTGATTTACTAGAAGAAAAAGTTTATGCTAAATTGCAAAAGCTAGCATTAGTTGACTGCTTTCCATATAAGGTTAACAATGAGAATTACGTTAAATACTATAATATTACTTTTTACAAATTAAAAAGTTTTCAAAAATTTCTGAATTTAATTAAAAACGATACAATTTGCGTTGAACTAAGTTTAAAAGAAACTATTGATATGTTTGGCTATCCAATTGTAGATTGTCACGGTTTTCAATTTAGAATTAGGAAAGAAAATATTGAAAGACTATTTGAAAAACTAAATTTCTAATATTCCAACAATTACTATATTTTTTTGAAAAATTATCTTGCAATTGCAAAAACTTCTATCACTTTCTCTTTATTTGGTTGATTTTTTCAATTTGTTGTAATATAATGTTAATGCAGCAAGGGAAAAATCGCACCCATAGCTCAATTGGATAGAGCGTTAGACTACGGATCTAAAGGTTAGGGGTTCGACTCCCTTTGGGTGCACCATATAAATCGGGAAGTGGCTCAACTTGGTAGAGCACTACATTTGGGATGTAGGGGTTGCAGGTTCAAATCCTGTCTTCCCGACCATTTGAATTAAAGCCTTATGGCTAGAATAGAAGTACACAATTTTTGATGTACTTTTTATTTTTGCTTTTATTACTCAAATTTATCTAAATAGCATAATATTTCGTAACAAGAGTAAAAGTTAAATATAAATATTTTGACAACATTTGTCGAATTTATTTATTTCTCAAATTTAAATGTTAAAATTATAAAAAGAGGTGACGTTAAAGCTATGAAAGTTGATATTATGTTAAATGAACTTTTAAAAAAGGTAGAATATTCTGGTTTATGGATTGAAACAATAAATCTTAAAGAACTTGACAAGAAAAGCACAAATCGTTTATAATTTTCTTTGTTAGAAGGTGGTTCAATGTATAACGAACGAATTTATTTAACTCCTAATGATATTTTAGAAAAAGAATTTAAAATTGATGCTAGGGGATATCGCCCTCAAGAAGTAGATAAATTTCTTGATATGGTTATTCGTGATTATACAGAATTTAATTCTATAATAAAGAAATTAGAAAAAGATGTTAAGGATTTAACTGATGACAATAACAAGCTTAAACACGAAATTATGGTTTTAAAAGAACAACTAGAAATAAGCAAAACAAACGAAAATAAAAATAGCACTATTACTAATGTTGATTTATTAAAAAGAATAAGTCAACTAGAAAAAGTAGTGTTTGGAAAAGAAAATTAATATTTAGACAAATGCTGCATTAGTAAGTAATGTAGAGGAAAGTCCATACTCACACAATCTGTGATGATTGTAGTGTTTGTGCTTAGGGAATAAATAACCTAAGGTAGTTAATAACTAACGGCGTTGAACAAATCTTTTTGAGATTTAAGTAAATGTAAAGTGCCACAGAAACGTAGTTGTTTGGTAACAAACAAATGAAACGCGGTAAACCCCACAAGTGAGAAACCCAAATTATGGTAGGGGAGCTACAAAAAAAGAAATAAGAATTTTTTTGTAGATGCTATAAGCATAGATAAATATTTGTCGCTTCTTAATTGAAGTACAGAAAATGGCTTATTAATATTAATTTTTTTATTTAAGGAGTGAAAATTTTGGAAGAAATTGCTAATCTTTTAAAAGAAACGAGGAAAGAATCGGGTATAGAACTTTCGGAAGTAAGCAAAGATTTAGACATAAACGAATTAATTTTACAAAATATTGAAGAAGGAAAAATTGGATCCTTTAAAGACGTGTTTCTTTTAAAAACTTATATTTCCAATTATGCAAAATATTTAGGTTTAGATCCCGATAAAATAATTGATGAATTCAATGAATATTTATTTGAGTACACATCGAAAATACCAATAAAAGAATTAGAAAAAACAATTGAATTAAATACTAAAGAAATTGATGAGGAAAGAATATCTTCTCCTTATACAATGCCAAAAGTTAAAAGCAAAAAAGGAATTTATATTTTATTTTATATTTTGTTATTTATATTAGTAATTTTAGCAATATTTTGGTCTGTTAATCAAATAACAGTTGATAAAAATAATGCGTATGTTTTTAATTATAGGAAGTAGTGAAGTAGTATGAAAATGAATTTACCTAATAAAATTACAATTTTTAGAATTATTATTGCCGTTATAATGATCGTATTATTATTAATACCGTGGTATGATTTAGGCGTTAAATTTCCGGAGTTTTTAGTTAATGGAAGTATAATAAATTTAAAATATATTATTGCAGGTGTTTTATTCTTAATTGGTTCAGTTAGTGATTTTATTGATGGCTATATTGCAAGAAGTCGCAATATGGTGACCGATTTTGGTAAAGTCGCAGATGCAATTGCAGATAAAATTTTAGTTAATGGCTTACTTATAATTTTAGCATATGATAGACTAATTCCTGTTTTAATTCCGGTTGTAATCATTACACGTGATATAATTGTTGATTCTTTAAAAATGATTTCCGGATCAAATGGTAAAGTAGTCGCTGCTAGTAAGCTTGGAAAACTTAAAACCATATTTATGATGGTGGGTCTAACTCTTGTTTTATTTGGAAATTTTCCTTTTGTTTATTTAAATGTTCCTATTGCTACTATTTTAGTTTTAATTGCCACAATCCTTTCAATAATAAGTGGTTGTGAATATTTTTTCAAAATAAAAGTCTATTTAAAGCAATAATTGAGCCGCAAGGCTTTTTTATTTTTCTTATTTAATATAATCATTTAAAAATGTATTGTAAAATTTTAGCAAAATGCGAAATTTTATTTAAAACATTTATTAACCGTGCTATAATAAAGGTGAAATTCGGATGGTTATATGAGAAGTAGTATTAAAAATAAAAAGAAGATTATTATAATTGGTTCCATTTTAATATTTATTAATGTTTTACTTATTATTAGCATCTTTCTGCCTAAAATTAGCATTGAATTAAATGATAAAGTATTTGTGACAGTCCGAGTTGGTGAAAATTATTCTCCTTTAGGAGCTAAAGCTTATGTTAAAAATATTTTTGGTAAAGATGAAATTAAAGTTACTGTTTCCGGTGAGGTTGACGTAACTAAAGTAGGAAAATACCCAATTGTTTATACAGCTAAAGCTAATGGTTTAAAAAATACTAAGATACAAATAATTAATGTTATTGATGATGTTAAACCGCAAATTACTCTTAATGGCAACGTTAAGGCTTGTAAAAATAATAAAGTTATTGATATTAATGCCACCGCTAATGATAATTATGATGGCAATATTACTGATAAAATAAAATTTAAAATTGAGAAAGATGAAATATTTTTGAATGTATCTGATAGTTCAAAAAATGAATCAACAATTAAAAGTGCCATCGATTACGTTGATAATGAAAAACCAGTTATTAGTATTAATGGCCAAGAAGTAATGTATATAAAAGAGGGAAGTGCTTATGAAGAAGAGGGAGCTACAGCTAGTGATTCTTGCGATGGTGATATAAGTGAAAACATTAAAATTTCTGGTAAAGTAGATACCTCTAAATTAGGTGAGTATAAAATTAAATATGAAGTTAAAGATGAATATGGTAATGTTGTTACTAAAGAAAGAAAAGTTGTTGTTGTCGATAAAGATGATGATCCTCTTGCATATGTAACTGATGGTACAATTTATTTAACATTTGATGATGGCCCAGGTCAATATACTGCCAAAATCCTTGATATTTTAGCTAAAAATAACATTAAAGCAACTTTCTTTGTAACTGGTCAATTTTCTAAATATTATGATTTAATTACCAGAGAATACAATGAAGGTCATACAGTTGGTATTCATACATATAGTCATAAATGGGATATTTATGATAGCGTTGATACTTACTTAGCTGATTTTAATAAAATTGAGCAAATCGTATTTGATAAAACGGGGACTCATCCTAAATATTTTAGATTTCCCGGAGGCACTAGTAATACCGTTAGTAGAAAGCACTCAGAAGGCATAATGACGACTTTAGCTAGTTTGATGACTGAAAAAGGTTATACTTATTTTGACTGGAGTGTTGATTGTTGTGATACGTGTAAAAACAACTCTGTTGATGATATAATAAATACCATTAAAAAATATGTTAAAGGTAATGGCAACTATATAATATTAATGCACGATATTAAGAAAAATACTCTTACCGCATTACCAACAATAATTGAAAATTTAAAAAATAAAGGATATGTATTTAAAAAAATAGATGAGACAACCCCAAGGAAACAATTTGCCCCACTTAATTAAAATAACCCATACCAAAATAATTTTATTTCATATGATACACTAGAAAGGAAATAAAATTATGGAACAAAAGAAATTTGAGTATAATCAAGATTCTAACTATGATGGTGCAACTATGGGAATGGATATGAATATGGGAATGGGTGGTTGTTGTGATATGAATTATGCAATGCCAAGCCAAACTGTAATGTGTCAACCAATTCAAGAATGCCCTCAAGAAAGAGTATGCCACAGATATATGTGCTATGAAGTACCACATATTATGCCTTGCAATACGCGAGTTATAAATCATCACATTTATAGACATACATATCAACCTTGCTTTACAACGTGTGAAGAAAACGTCGTATCAAATGTTTACGATCGTAAATGTTGTTTCTAAAAAGCTTCTTTAAAAAAGAGCTTTTTTCTTTTTGCCCTTGGCATAAACTAAATTATAAGTTATAATATTTATGGATATTGAAGGTGAAAAGATTGAAATATTTAAAAGATAAAAAAATAATGACATTAGCCATAATCTTACTAGTATTTACAATTGGTTATTTTATTATTGTCAACAAAATATCATATGCTTTTGTTAATGATTATGATGCTTCTTTTTATCATACACAAGTAATGAATATTATTGAAGAAGGAGCAAAAAAATACGCTCAAGATCATCAAGAAGAATTTACGGAAGAAGAGCCAATTAAATATGTTACCGTTCAAGAACTTATTGATAATGCCTACTTAATTCCTGATGAAGAAGGTAATATTAAAGACCCTAGTGAAGATGCCACTTTTAATTCTAGAAAGGTTCGCATAAAATTACAAGATAACGGTTTTGAAATAGAAATTGAAAAATCAGTTTAGCTTAGTAAAATTAATGTCAAATTTACAATAATGCTTGTATTAAAGATAAAATATTTAGTAAGATATTAATGTAAGGAGAGGATGTATTTATGTTATATCCATCAATTGATAAATTACTTAATATTGTTGATTCAAAATATATGTTAGTTCACGTTGCTTCTAAAAGAAGTAAACAAATGCAAGAGACTTCTCATTATCAAATGCGCATTAGTAATTATGTTAGTAAAAAGGATTTAGGAAGAGCCCTTGAAGAACTTGAAAATGGATTAATAAAAGTTGTAAAAAAAGAAAAACAATAAAAATTTGCTTGATTATCTCAAGGTTATGTGTTAAGATAATCTTGTCCTTTGGGGGATTAGCTCAGCTGGCTAGAGCATCTGCCCTGCACGCAGAGGGTCGCGGGTTCGAATCCCACATCCTCCACCAATTGACAATTAAGCCCGTTTTACGGGTTTTTATTTTGCCATAATAATACATATAAAAGTCATAATAGCCAATAATAATTATGTATTTATATTTATTGACATAGTGAAAATAAATTAATATTGCTGATTTTAAATTTGCGTAGTATTATTAAAATAAAGGTAGTGATTATATGGCTAATAATAAGAATGTTAAAAATAAAAAATCTTTGGGAAAAGTTGAACCCACGACTAAAAAGCCTAAAGAAGAGGAAAAGACATTTGAAATGAAAGTTTTAATATTTTTAGGAGTTGTTATTTCCTGTGTAATTTGCGTATATTTAATGAATTATTTTTTTGTTCAAAAAAGTTATTTAAAAATTAACATTTCAACTGATAAACGGGTAGATACAATTAATGTGAGTGGCAAGGATGAAACAATTTTGACTCAAAAATATGTTAGTGATTTAAGCTATAATATGCGTTATGACATTGATACTTTTAAAGTCGTTAAATACAAAAAACAAGATATGTTTAAATATAATAAAGCTGAAAAAATATTAGTTATCGTAGAGAAGAGTACTATTCCAAGTAACTGTATTACGGCTGGTGATGAAGTACATAACAGTTGTGTTATTACCGTTGATGATTATACTAAATTATACTATGTTAAAGAACAAGGCTTAACTTATAAAATTACGGTTAAAACCCCTGATAGTAGTCACTATAATGATGAAATAAAATCAAGAATTAATTTTATGCTAAGTACTTTTGAGGTAATTAATGAAGCCTAATTTTTTAAGTATAACTTTTTGGTTTAACATTTATGATGATCATCAAAAATTTATCGATATTATTAATAATAATTTAGTTAATGAATTTACAGAAATTAAAGTATATGACCAAGATGATAATAATTTATTTAAACCTAAATTAACTGCATTTAACCGGCAAAACAATAATAATTTAACATTTTCTAAAGTTAATCTTCAATATAATATGGAGCTTATTGATATTAATAAGTTTAGTGATATTGCTTTAAAAATTTATGAAATGCTAGCAGATAATGGAATTGTCGTAATGCATACTGCTATATATGCTGGAGTAGAATTGGTAGATAATAATGCCTTAAAAACGATTACCCAAAACCTCCTTAATTCTTCTGTGTCTGGGCAAAATTTAATTGATGTTAATCTCCATTTTGGAATAAAATGTGAAGATGCTTTCTATAAAATTATTTCTTTAATGAATAAAAGGCAAATTGAATTACCAAGAAAATATGATAGTTTAAATAGAGAAATACCAATTCCTTTAATATCTTGGATGGACGCTACTTTAAAAGATGAAGTAATCGATATATCTTATGAAATAAATGATAAATTATTATTTGATACCGAAAAAAATTATCATACTGAATTAGCCTATCTTAATAAAATGCTTTATATTTTAAAAAATAACTTAGAAGATGATATTAATTCTTTAATTAACAAAGGGAAGATTTAAGCTTCCCCTATTTTAATAATTTGGCCAAAATATATTTCTTGATTATTGATATATATTTTTTTATTATAGTAATCAAAATAATTAATTTTACCACTTAAGCTTTTCATCTCACCGTCATAATAATAAGTAATATTAATTTTATTTTTTAAATAATAAGCATTTTTAATTTTATCTTCTAAAATCATCAATTGATCATCAGAAAGAGTGGGAAACTCAATTCTTTCTTTGGCTTTTTTCTTACTAATATCTTTAATAATATCACTACCATTAAAACAGGAATTAAATGGTTGCCATTTTATTATACCCCGATCGATCATTCAAAATGACCTCCAATTTTTTGATTTCTTTCTCTAGCAGTTGAATCTTCTAAAAGACTAGTGGCTTTTATTAAGCTATTTTTTCCATATTTGTTTTTTATCTCATCAATTGTTTTACCAATATGATTTTCTTCACTATCTTCTTCATTTTCAAACAAACTTAATTGCGTACTTTCTTTATTTTCTAAGTTTGCACAAGTAACAGTTACTTTTCTAATAGGTAAATATTCATAAAATTTATCAAAAATAAGTAAGCAATATTTTAAAATTTCCTTTTCGGAATCAGTTGCAGCTTCCAGCTTAATCGTATGATAAAAACCATTATTAATTTCTTTAGAATAACCAATACCAAGGCCAATATATCTTGTCATTTTATTATTTTCTCTTAATCTTTGCACTACGACATCTACCATTTCGGAAATAATTATTTTAATATTGTTTTCATTATAATCTTTAAATAAAACTTGGGAATGACTATATGATTCTGATTTAGCTATTTTTTTATAATCTTTAATAATACTTGTATCAATGCCATTAGCGTGATTCCATAATTCTATTCCCATCACCCCAAATTTATCTTTTAATTCCAGAGGATTATATTTAGCTAAATCACCAATTTGATAAATGCCCATTTTATTTAAATTTTGTTCCATTCTTCTGCCTATTCCCCACATTTTTGAAAGAGGAGTAATAGACCATAATTTTTCTTTAATCTCTTCATATTCCCATTTGGCAATATTATCTTTTGTATGTTTAGCTTCAATGTCCATTGCTACTTTGGCAAGAAGCATATTAGGGCCAATTCCACACGTTGCTGTTAAGCCTGTTGCTTCATTAATGGTTTTAAGAATATCCAAAGCAAGTTCGTAATCAGTCTTTTTATACATCCTTAAATAATTAGTAACATCTAAAAAACATTCATCAATAGAGTAAACTAATAAATCATCTTCACTAACAAAATCTAGGTAAATACTAATGACTTCTTTACTCTTAGCTATATATAGTCCCATTCTAGGATTTACTATGTCATACTTTATATTTTTAGGTATTTCATAAATTCTGCCCCTTGATTTTACCCCTTTTGCTTTTAAATACGGAGTAACAGCTAAAGTGATTGCCCCTCCCCCTTGTTTTTTATTAGCTACTACTAAAGGATAAGTAAACGGATCAAGCCCTCTTTCAACGCATTCACAAGAAGCAAAAAAACTTTTTAAATCAATACATAAAATATTTCTTTTAGAATTCATTATTTCACCGCCAATCAAACAATTGTTTACATAACGAGTATATAATAAATTTTTATTTGATGCAAGTACCATTTTTTGGAAAAATTATCTTTAAATACTTGTTAAAAAAATTATAACCGATTATACTTTAAATATGAAGAAATTATTATTAAAATTAATTGATGTGTATCAAAGGATGCCCATAGCTACACATAGCAGGTGTAAATACTATCCAACTTGTTCTAATTATGCTAAAGAAGCTATTACAAAATATGGCGCTATAAAGGGAAGTTTTTTAGCTATTAAAAGAATTTTAAAATGTAATCCCTTTAGTAAAGGCGGCATAGATTTAGTACCCTAATTTTACATAGATTTAGTGGCCATAATTTTTAACTTGACTTCCAAATATTTTTGCTATATAATTCTAGTTGTTCTTTTAAAGGGGGAAATTTAGATGTTAAATAATGAGAAAAATAAAAGAATAATTAATGCTGTTATCTTATCTGTTGCTATTATATCTTTAGCGGAAAATTTTAGATTAGGAGTTTCCAAAGCTAAGATTGATAATGATAATCTGCCGATTGAAAATGTTGTTGTAGAAGAACAAACTGAAGAAGAAAAGTGGAATTCATTTTTAGATTCTAATCATTATTATGCTGATTTTTATGAATTACAAGAATTACCTATTGATAAGGTAACTTATACTAAGGAAGAAATAACCAGTTTAATTGCTAAAGGCGAATGCCACCAAATAGTTGTAAGTGATTATTGGGTGAAAGATGATACTGAAACAAAAGATGGAATTACTAATTTAATTTATGTTAGATATGAACCTACTACTGATAAGTATTTTGGGATTGGAACTAAATCTGTTAAAACAGAAGATTTAGATGTATTCCTTATTAAAAATAGTAGTATGAAAGGTGGTAATCCATCGTATACTAGCGAAGAAATTGAAGCCTTCCTTTTAGCAGGTAAAGCAACGTTTGATGAATCAGAAAAATGTTTCTACATTAATGTTGGTGGCAGCTTTGTTAGAGGAGACATTATTTGTTGTGTACCTACTGGATATAGTCTAATGTTTAAATATGTTTATGATGGAAATACTAAAACTTATGTAAAAACTGATTCATATTATTCAGTTAAAAATTCACAAGGCATTGAAAAAACTAGAAGACAAATAATTTGGTCCTAAACAAATAAATAATTAATTCAAAAAATGATGCTATGATTAACAAGAGTAGCGGAAACTAAAAAAAGAGCATTACAAAGAAAAAATTAATCTTATTGCAAAGCAATATTAAAAGTGTTAAAATAAATTTGTAAAACGTTGATAAGAAACACGATTATTAGATAGTTTTTAAAAAGAGAGTTGATGG
>CANRDM010000004.1 GCA_947629365.1 uncultured Bacilli bacterium | reverse complement strand
ATTTTCATTATTTACTATCATTTCATTTTTCTTATCCATTCAATAATCACCTTCCTTTTAATTTATAATATATTCAGTGTTAAATGGTCGTAATCACCTTTTCAATTCCTCACATAAATTTAACGAATTTTAAAGTATTTTTATCAATTTTTAGTAATTTTAGCCTTTTTTTAATAAAAATGTGTAAGATTGTTTTTCACGAAAACCCTTTATTTATAAGGGCTTCACTAGGGGGTTAAATAAATCGTAATCAACCAGTTGATGTTTGTTTTATTTTCATTCATTCTTATCACTTCCAATTTCTTTTAATATTTTATCATTTTCAAGAAATTTATCAAAATCTGAAATTAATAATACGTCTTGTTTTTTCCTAAATTTATCATATTCCTTATATGCAAGTTCTTGCGCCACCTTATGAGAAATTTTTCCAGATTTATGTAATATTTCCCTTCCATTAAATTGTAAGAAGGCATTAAGCTTTTCTATCCAATTATTCATTGTCATTGCATTACTTTTTTTGCCGACTTTCTTTATTTATAGGGGGTTGTTAAGGTGTTTCCATAACTCCGTATCGCACAGTTGATTACGCTTTTATGCAACCCCTGTTCTCCACTATTATTACTCATTTTAATCACTCACTTTTTCTTCTATTTTCTTTGTTTCATTTGCTACATTTAGATTTTCTTTTAATCCTTTTGGATATTCTTCTCTTGCAATATCCCTTGCTGCTATTTCACCAATATTTGTTAGAGCCACTTCAATGTCAGTCATATTATCTCTCAACGATTCTTTTCGAAGACCTTTTAATTTTTTATATTCAGAAGCAGTCATATTTGACCAACCTTTATATATTTCATTAGTTAAAAGAGCATATTCTAATGGTTTAGTAATTCCCCCTTCTTTCCATACATCGGTAAGTTTAAATCGATCTACAATTCCATTTAACCTTGCCTTTATCCATTCATCATTATATCCTTTTTTTCGATAATATTCTACTGCTCTATTAACTGCAATTTCAGGATCAAAGACCTCATCAATTCTTTCACTTCCTAAATTTGCCAACCACATTTTAAAAGGCTCCGCTTTGGGACTAGGAATTGACTCAATTAACCTGAATACATTTTTTGTTTCTAACATATCTGTACTATAAAATTTTCCGTCTTTTAAAGATTTCATTTTTAGTTGTACGATATTTTCGTACAACTGACTTCCTTCACTTTCTAATTTTCTTTTTAAATCAGTCCAATATCTTTTTGGTATTTTACTATCAGTTAATGCACCTATAACATCAACAACACTAAAGTAATATTCTTCTTTTTCACTATCCCAAATACTTCTTATTTCTTTACCATCAAAAAGATTTGAAATTGTTTCTAATTTATTATTCAAAATTCCACCTACTTTCTTTTTTATTAAGGGTTACAATTCCGTAATCACCTCTCTAATTCCTAACATAATTTATACTAAATTTATTATATTTTTATCAATTTTTAATGATTTTCACCAAATTTTAATGAAAATGTGTAAGATTAAATTTAACGAAAAGTCTTTATTTATAATGGCTTGGGATGGTGTTTCCATAAATCCGTACCTCACAATTGATGTTTGTTTTATTTTCATTCATTTTTATCACTACTCTCTTTAGTTTCTTTTAATAATTTAATTTCTTCAGCATTATTAAGTATACCTAATTGATATTTCGCAATGACACTTAATATATCAAATCTCTCTTCTTTGCTTTTCCCTTCTTTAATTAATTCTGCATTATGTGACTCAAGATTTGATAATACTGTTAATTCATTAATGGAAGCATAGTCTCTAATATTAGAGTTTTTTGCTAAATTAGGATTAAGTTCTCTCCATGTTTTTGCTGTCGTATGAAATAATACAACATTTAAAATATCAGCTTCTTCAGCATATTTTAGCCATTCTCTATTTTTAAAATAATCATTATCTGGTAATATATATCTTTTTATAGCATCCGTATGAATTAAATAATTATTCTTTGTAAGTATTCTTTTTACATCCCATTCTCTATTTTGATTTTCTATTTCTTTTAACCTTTCAAATTCTTTTATTAAATATAATTTAAATACTGGACTTATAGCAGATGCAAATTCAAAGGCAATATCTTTATGGGCATAAGTTCCACCATATTTTCCTCGTTTAGAATAAATACCAATAGCATTAGTTTTTTCACACCATTCAGTTACACTAAGTGTAAAGGTATGAAGACCAGCATTTTTTCTAAATCCGTCGAATTCGACGGAATTAAAATCTGGATTATAAATTGATTCCCAAGTGCCTAAAAACTCTAAAGTTATCCGATTTCTTAACCAATTGCGTATTATATCATCAGATTTTGAATTCCCTTCTTTATATTTACCAAAATCAGAAATACAAATATAATCATTATCGTTTAGCTTTGTAACATTAACTTTTATGTTTTGAACTTCTAATATTTTATTAGACATATATTCACCTCCTAATTTTAATCAAACATATTTCAAATAAAACTTTTTTTCTCAAAAATGTAAAAACTTTTTTGACAATTTCCTTTATTTATAAGGTCTTGTTAAAGTGTTTCCATAAATTTTTCTGGTTTTCCATTTTCGAGTTGTTTCTTTTCTCTTTCAAGTTCTTTTAAACTTTTCTTAGGTGTTGGCATATATCCGCCATCATTCCACCAATATCTTGAATAGCTTTTCGTACCTTTTTACCAACTTTATAATGAACATTCCTGGCATTATTCTCACCTTTTACATTATCACGTATTAATTTTTGTTTTTTTGATTTATTCTAAACAGATTAGCCACTAATTCATCTTCGCTCATATTGTCTAATATATCTTCTCTATAGCGTAATTTCTTTCTTTTAAAAATATCATCAGCTGTTTCGCCATTATACAACCCTCTATAACCTGCATTATGAAATTCTGCCATATTTTTAACACCAGCAGATGAAGCAACTTTTTGAAGTGTATAATTACCTTGCCTAGTTAACTTTCTTTGATAAAATCTTTTCTCATCATCTGATAGTGAATCATATACTGTTCTGTAATTTTCTGTTTTCTCGTTTGAATAGCAAAGTAAGTTTGCCCTAAAGCTCATTTACTTAACACATATACCTTTTTATTTTAGAGGCTACTTTATATAATTTTTATAATTGTCATAATTTTTTTCAATCGAATCATTAACATTTATCCAATAATAATTTGTCATTGTTTTATCATATTCATCAAATTTTGTTTTTTCTAATTCTCCCCCTAAAGACAAGATTGTTTTATTTGAGCCAACATTATCAACAGCGCAATTTAATAATACTTTTTCTTCTCCTAACTTTCTTTCTTCTAACAATCCCAAATATAGAGCTATTTTAGCGTATCCTTTTCGTCTTTCAGTAGGTCTTATGCCATAGCCAATATGTGATGCCCAAGTTTTTAATTTATCTTCTGAAATATTATATCTTACATTTATCATACCAACTATTTTATCATCACTGTCTCTTACTACAAAAAACGTTTTTGATTGGCAGCGATTTATTTGCTTTAAATATTCTATATCTTCTCTTTTTTTAAGTTCTAACAACCATTCTTCATAAGTTACTCCATAAAGGCACATATCCATATTACCTATACCATTTAAATCTGAATTATATTCAATATTTTCTTTTAAATAGTCTAGTGCTTCCTGTTTTCTATTTATTGTAGGAATTTCTAAAAATATTTTTTCCATAATTTTGCTCCCTTATTTTTATATTAAATCTTTCATAGTCATTATTTTGTGTCCAATAGTTTTTGGCTATTGAAATATATACTTATAAATTAACCCATCAGGGCTATTTTTCAAATTAGTAAGGCCCATATTCTAAATTCAGTTGCTTTTTTAGAATTGACTCAATAACCAACGGCAATTATAGCATCTAAATTATAAATTTTAGTTTTATAGTTTTTTCCATCAGAAGTAGTTACCGAGGAATACTCAACAACTGATTTTTCATCAAGTTCATTATCTTTAAAAATATTTTTTAAATGTAACGAAATATTATCGGTAGAACAATCAAAAACTTTAGCCATTCCCTTTTGTGTAAGCCATAAAGTTTTATCTTTATAAATGGCATCAACAACTACATTACCATCTTTATTTTTATATATTAACAAATTATTTTGTTCTTCTATTTTATTCATTTTATCATCTCTAATCTAAATTTTTATCAATTATAACGTTTATTTTTGTGAATCAATTACTCTTACTTCTATTCCTATAACCCCATATTTATCTTGCTCTTCTTTTGAATAGTATTTTCCCATATCTTCAGGGTTTGCAACATCATTTTTATCATAACCTAGTGATACCTTATCAAAATGTTTATATAATTCAGAAAAACTTGGAAATTTATACAATCTTACTACCTTTGTCAAGATTACCTCTAAAGTAGTTCTATTAGTAAATTCAATCAAATCGTTTTCTTTTAATAATTGTCTTTTTTCATCATTTAATCTCATTTCTATTGTCTTAGTTCCAGCCTTTATTAAATTAAAAACATCATTATTTAAATTCATATTATATTTCATATTTGCCTCCGTAAATTTTAACCTAACTTTTATATTCATAGTCCCATAGACTTAATTTACCCTTTACTTGAATGGGTTTTATTTCCACAACATTTTCTAATTTAAAACCATATCCCTCCCAATTTTTTTCATTTATTAAATTTTTATATACAAGTGGATCTTTTTTAACCAATTTTTCGGCAAAACTTTTATCAACATATATACAATCTGTAATAGTTGCCCGAGCAATTATTTTACCAGCGGGATATTCTAAATTTAAGTGTTTAAAATGCTTCATAGCTTCTTTATCAATCCCTTTACCAGCGTGAATTAATATATCTCCCCGATATTTAGTTTTCCAAGTTCTAAATTCATATTCTTTATAACCTTTAGCTATTAACGTTGCCCACGGTTGTTTAATTGTTAATACTTTCATTTTTTTAACATTCATTTCTATTTTTCATTAATTTTTTTATTTATTTTTTGCTAATTAATGCCTTTCTTTAAATATTCATTTTAGAACTTTATAGATGTTCTTATCTACTATTATACTAAATTTTTAATTAATATTATAGTGCATCTCACTTGTTTCTTTTTTACTTTTATAAATTCTTTTTTTAATTTAACCCCCATTTCTTGCAATTCAATAATATTTTATTATCAAAACGTATGTTTGTAAATATTTTTTTCTGTTAAAAGATAAAAATCTTACACAAAAAAATACGAGAAATGATTCTCATATTTTTAAAAACATTTTAGATTATATTCTGCCCCTAATCTAATCATATATAATAAAACCATCTTTAGCGTCTTTAAAATCTATAAATACCCTAGCTTCAAGAGAATTTAGCATAATATCAAATCTATTTCTCTCATTCATATAACAAATATTTTGGGCTTTCTTTTTAAAATTAAAATAAAAACATAATTCTTTATCATTTATTTTTTCTACATAACTTTCGGATGGTATAATTAAGGCTGGTTCATCATTTTCTGATAAAATATATTCATTAAAATCAATTTGTTTCTTTTCTCCCATTTTAACATTAAGAATATCTTGCCAATTATAAAATAAAACAACCCGAAAACAATATTTAAAAGATTTATCAAAAATTTTTAAATCAGCGTTATCTAAGACAATTTTACCTATTTCTAAATTATTATCATTTAAAATAAAAACATTGCTATTTTTTTTCATAACTCAAAAATACCTTTACATTGTTACTTTATTTTTTATTTCGTTATCCATTATCCAATTGATATCTTCAATTGCTTTATCTATATTAAATATCCCATTACCAACAGGATAATAAACCGGATATACTTTATAGATATTATTATTAACATTAATTTCATAATAATTTTTTCTATTTTCCGATACAGAAATATTTCTATTTAAAATAATAGAGCTTACTTGATTACCAAAGGTAATAATTACTTTAGGTTTTATGATATCTATTTCTTTAAATAACAAAGTCAAATATTTTTTTAATACTTCATTAGTTAAAGGTCTAGCATCTATTTGGGTACATTTACCTAAATTTGTAATAAATATTTTATTACTAGCTATTTCTCCATAAACTTTATCACTAAATTCATAATCCCAATCTTTAGGTTTCTTTTCTTGAATTTGTTTAAATGTATCTTCACTTAATAAATTAACTTTATAAAATAGTTTCCAAATATTTTTTGTTCCTATCCAAGGAGACTTTCTACCTTTCCACGATTTATCACTGGCAATATTTCTACCGGTTGGATTCATAAAGACAAAACATATATCGGGATTTTCTTCACAGCCACCATTATAGATTGAATCTAATTCTTTAGCACCATACTTAATTTGCATTTTATCATATTCTTTTTTTAAATCCGCTATTTCCATTAATACTACACCTCATACTTGCTATCATATATAAAAACTAAGCATTTTTATACTTAGTTTACGTTACCGAATTCTTTAAAAGGATAGATAATAAAATTAACTGTTCCCTCAATTTCCGCCCTTTTAATTGGACCAAGTACCCTACTATCAAGAGATATAGTTCTGTTATCACCCATCACAAAGTATTCATCTTCACCTAAAGTTATACTTTGAAAAGTACCAGTGACTCCACTTGCATATGGATCTTCAAAAGCTTCATCATTGATATATAATTTTTCGTTATCATATCTAATTGTTTCTCCCGGTAGACCAATAACTCTTTTAATTAAATTATCACCTTCAACGCTTTTATTAACAACCACAATATCAAATCTTTTATAATTAGTATCATATTTTTTTAAAATCATTAACTCATTACCAGATAAAGTTGGTTGCATACTTCCGCCTTGCACAATTATCGGAGTTACAATAAACGTTCTAATAATCATTACCACAATTATTATCACTAAATATGGTATTAAACTTTTAATTATTTTCATCCTAGTCTCCTTTTCAAACAAAAGAAATTAAGGTTAATTACCTTAATTTCTTTCTTTAACCTTATAGCCTTTACGCATTTTCTTAATAAAGTTAAGTTTACTTCTTCTAACCATTCCTTTTTTGATAACAACTATTTTATCAATAGTGGGAGCATTGACTGGAAAAATTCTTGTTACACCAACACCTGATGAAGTTTTACGAACCGAAAAAGTTTCAGATACACTGCCACCTTTTTTAGCAATTACTAATCCTTCAAAAGCTTGGATTCTTTCTTTTTTCCCTTCTTTTACCCATACATCGACACGAACTGTGTCACCAACACGAAATTCAGGAATGTCTTTACGTATTTGACGTTCATTTATTTTATCAACTAAATTAGCCATCAGATACACTCCTTTCTTATAAATAAAATTACCTGTAATCATTAAAATAAATTCTTTAAGCGGATTACATACCTTTGGGCACTAAACATTATAGCACAACTTACTGTGGGTTTCAACTAATTTTTAAATGCTTACTTAATATTATTATAATTTTTAAATGCTTACTTAATATTATATCAATAATCAGAAATTTATTATAAGTATTTTCTTTCTTTTAATAATCTTCTAACATTTTCTATATCTTTTGATTCGGGATTATTATAAAGATTATTAATAATTTCTTTTTTAAATTCACGTTGTTCTTTTGAGTAATCAAGATTGATGCCTAAATATTCACCATTGGTATGCGTTAATAAATAGTTATTTGCTAATAAAACTTTACCAGTAATAAAATGGCAAGGAATTAATTTTCGAAAATCATTTAAAAACGCATTAAATAAAGGAGTTTTAAGTAATGAGCTTTTATATTCATCCATATTATTTAATACATCGGATAAATCACCTATCCAAAAATGATTAAGATAAAAATATATATCATCATCTAAATATCTATCATAGTTAATCATTAATTTTAAAAATCTTTCAAAGGCTTGTAAAAAATGTTTTTCTTTTTCGATATCCGCAATATCATAAGAGTTTATAGGATTATCTCCTAAATCTTCTTTTTCAATAAAAGTTTCAGCTAAATCCAAAGGAAATATATCATTTTTATAATCCCCACAACCAATATGTTTGAAAATTAAATCTTCTGGCACATCATATTCAAGAATTGTACAAGTACTATTACTTAAATGGTGAAAGTTACCTAGAAAACTATTACCAATAGCTACAGCATCTTCAACAAATAAGAAAAAATATTTTCCTATTTTGCCTTCACAGTCTAAATTATTGAATTTGTGAAAATTTTTTCTTGGGGTACTGGCATAACCCATTTGATAATATATTTCTTCCGCACAAGCTCTTTCATTGTTAAGTCTTCCTCTAGTAGCAAAACCATTTGGAACAACTCGGTAAATTTTCATAATATTCCCCCTAAAGTTAGGAAATATTATAGCACTATTTAATCTATTGTCAAGAAAATTTTAATCACCACTAAATATTTGAACCCAATAAATATTACCATTAAAGTTAAATAAACCAATTCCTATCTTATTATAACTTGCATTTATCATATTAGCGTAATGTCCTTTACTATTTTTCCAACCCTTGGAAACACTTAAACTATTTTTATAACCATAAGCAATATTTTCACCCATTACTTTAAAAGATATGCCTAACTCTTTTGCAAGCTTAGTACAGTTAGTTCCATCAAGACGGGTATGACTAAAATTATTGCTATAAGCCATTTCTAAAGCTCTAATTGTAGCTAGGATATTTAGCTTTGAGTCAATAGTAAGTTTAGAAACATTTACTTCATTACGATAAAGATTTGTATAATCTAAAACCTCTTTATAAATAGATTCATTATTATTAATTAAAATTAAAGCCTCATTAACTAAATCATTTAATGAAGCATTGTAATTAGAAGCATCCACTATTCTCTTCGAACTCGTTTTAACTTTTTCACCATTTTTAATAGTATAAGTTATTTCATCATAAATCTTCGTTCCATATATTTCTTTAACTAATACTTTCTCACTATTATCATTTACATCTTTTGGATTTGCTAAAGCTATTTCATTATCTATTTTACTTTCTTCATTATCAACTTTTTCATTATTTAATGCCTCTTTATTTTGTGTTTTGTTATCTACCTTATCCTCTTCTTCTTTTTCATTTTTTTCATCAATATTACCTACCACCGCATTAAAAGGAATACTTTTATCAACTGAGGCAGGATTATTAACCTTTTTAACATCATCATATATTACTTTACATACTAAAAGAGCAATAACAAAAACCCAAAGGCCTAAAATAGTGCCAACCAACTTATTTTTTTTCATATAAAAATCCCCTACCTTTAATCTATATCCAATATAATTATATAAATTTTTAGGTGGAGATTCAATCTTTTTTACTTATCTTCCGCGATTTTTTTCAACATAAGGGATTTTTTCCCCTAAAATCATCAACATACTTAAATACTTATCTAATAAATCTTTACTAATAAATTTATAATATTTAAGTAAATGATTTTTTAAATCATCAATTTTTAAAAAAGCTAATTCAGTATCTGTTTCGGTGGTATCTTCACTATCATTTAAACTCATAATTAAATATAGTAAAGTCCGATATTTTTTATTAAAATTTTCATCAATTACTTTTTCAATAATCTCTTTATCATAAATAGTAATTTTAGCATTATTTTTATTTAAAGTAATTCCTTCCAAATTAGGCATTTCCACTATTTCAAAATTACAACTAACTTCTTCTAATTTAATCATTTTTCTTCTCCAAAAGATCTGGTCTTCTTTTTTGCGTATTTTTTATTTGTTCTAATTTACGATATTCCTTAATTTTTTCGTGATTACCACTAAGAAGAATTTCGGGAACTTTTAACCCTCTAAAATTCTCGGGTTTAGTATAAGTTGGATAATCAAGCAAATTATCAGTATAAGAATCAAAAGTAGATGATTCCGTATTAATTACCCCATCTAATAATCTTACCACTGAATCAGTAATGGCCATTGCGGGTATTTCACCCCCAGTTAAAACATAATCTCCAATACTTATTTCCATATCAACAAAATTTCTAATGCGCTCATCATAACCTTCATAATGACCACAGACAATAATTAAATGATGATATTCTTTTAATTTAGTGGCAACGCCTTCATTAAAGGTTTTTCCTTGTGGACAAGTAAGAATCACAAGGGAATCATCACCCCGTAAATCTTCAATTGCCCTAACAACTGGTTCACACATTAAGACCATTCCTGCTCCTCCCCCATAAGGAGTATCATCAACTTTTTTATGTTTATCCAAAGAATAGTCACGAAAATCAATTATATTAATTTCTACTAAATCTTTTTGAATTGCTCTTTTAATAATTGATTCAGTTAAAAACCCCTGAAACATATTAGGAAAAAGAGTTAAAATATCAATTTTCATAATATTAAATTACTTCCTCCATTCGTTATTATTTTTCTATTCTTTAAATCAACTTTTTTAATATATTCATCTACTAAAGGAACATAAAAATTTTTTTCACCTTTGATTTTTAATAACACTGTATTATTTAATTCATAATCTATAACTACCCCAATTAAAGAGGTATTATCATAGACTTCTAAGCCAATCAAATCACTAAGTAAGTATTCATTATCTTGTAACTTTAAATCATCTTTATTAATATAGATATTTAAACCTTTATATTTTAATATTTCATTAATGTTAGTGTAACCCATAAATGTTAATAAATCATAATTTTTATGAACGCGATAAGTATTTATAACTTCTTTATTATAATCTTCTCCAATATAAATACTAAAACCATTTTTAAATATTCTTTCTTTATATTCAAAATCTGATAATACTTTAACTTCTCCTTTAATACCAAAAGTATTAATAATTTTCCCCACTAATAAATAATTATTCATTGGCTACCTCATACATTAAAATACTTGCTGAAACACCAGCATTTAAGCTTTCACATTTATCATTCATTTTAATATAAGCAAAATCATTACATAATTCTTTAACTTCTTTACTTAAGCCATTACCTTCATTACCGATACATATAGCACATTTATTAAACTTAATATCTTTTATATTTTTACCCTTTAAAACATCAGTACCAATTATTTTATAATCTTCATCTAATTTTTTTAAAAACTCAATGATATTACATCTTACAATATTTATATGAAATAACATTCCTTCACTAGCCCTTACAACTTTAGGATTATATAAATCAACAGAATTATCACTTAAAATAATTGAGTCAAAATTAAAGGCAACAGCACTTCTAATAATTGTTCCTAAATTACCAGGATCTTGTAAATTATCTAAGACTAATATATTGCCTAAAATTTCTCTTGTTTTTAAAAACTCTGTTACAGCAATTTCTGTAGCGCCACTTTCTTGATTTGATATTTTTTTCATTATCTTATCATTAACATAATATGTTGGGATAGCATATGTTTTAGTTTCATCAGTTGTAATTATTTCTTTAACTATATTGTATTTCAAAGCTTCTTTAATTAAATGTTCATCTTCAATTAAAAATAGCTGATTTATATCGCGAAATTTCTTATTATGTAATTTTTCCCAAAATTTAACTTTATCATTATTAATACTTGTCAAAAACATATTACCACACGCCTTATAACTACCTATATTTTACTAAAATCCTCATATTTTAGCAACTAAATTATCTATGAAATGCAAAAATGATTAGAGTTTAGTCTCTAATCAACTTTTTTCGTTTCCCATTTATGGCTGGAATCACCGCTTTTTTTACATAATTTCTTATGTATTTTTAATATACTATTTTTATCTTTTAAAATCAAGCACATTTATACCATAAATTCCATACATTGTCACATAATTTTGTTTTTCTTCTTCACTTATATCACTGGCTAAAATATCTTTTAATTCATTTGTTAATTCTTCATCACTTTTTCTTACAACACCATTATTTTCCGATTTATATAATCTTTTTAAACAAGGATATTCATTTAAGAGTTGAGGACGCGTAGATAGTATTTTGGTAAATTCTTGATCAATATCAATACTCCTACCATTTAAAGTTCTTTCTTTATTAAGCATTTTTTTAGCTAATTCTTCTAAATTTCTCTCCACTCGCAAATTAGTTTCTTGATTAAAATTAATTCCAATACTATTTAAAGCTAATCTTTGATCTCTTAGGCCACAATAATAAGCTTCAACTTCATAAGAAAGATTTGCATAATTTTCATTAATATAATTTTTTAAATAACGTCCTATTACACGGTCTTTTATTTGTAATAGTTCAAATTCTGAAACTGCTTTTTGTTTATAAGTTATAGCTTGTTGTCTTACGTGATTTATTTCGTGAAAAATCGTTTCTAGTAATGAATTATTACCATCATAATAAAAGGCTTTAATATCAATATCCGATAAAGAAACAGAGTTATAATCAGCCAAGCCTAAAACAACACTATTATCTCTTTCGAAAATAGGTCCTTCAAAAATTTGACATTTACCTTGTTTATAAAAGTAACCAATTTCTACTTCAGTAAATTCTTTTATTAGAGTTTGAAAAGCCTCATAACTTATTATTAATTCTTTCTCATCTTTTATAGAATTAATAATTATTTTTCTTAAATACAAACTAACTAAATCTAAAACTTGATTATTATTACGTTTTTTACGATCTAAATTACGATAAATGAGAGCCTCACTAACATCAATTTCTGATTTGTTTAAAGGCACATCATTCATTCCTTTATTTTTAATATCTAAATAGATTTTTTCTAAAACCTCATTATAATTAAATTTTAAAAATAATTCTTCTACTTCGGGAAGATCTACATTTTTAAGTTTAGCTAAAAGAGTTAAAAATGGATGATATTTAGTTTTGGTTGCCGGAATATTTGCAAGCATTTCTTGAAGACGTGATAAAAGAGTTTTTAAAGCAACGACACCTTCTTCTAAATCTTTATTTTCTTGCTGGCAATACTTGCAATAGGTATCTATATAAGTTCCACCACAATGGGGACATACATTAACTGTATTAATTTTTTCTACTAATGGTAATGCCACTTCATAAGCATTATCAAAAACATCTTTTATATATTCTTCGTACATATCCATAACCTACTATTAATATAATAGCAAAAAAACAAACTAATGAAAAGAAAAAGACGTTAGTATTTTAATTTTTTACGTCTTTCTTTATAATCAGGTAGGACTGCTTCAACTATTTTCCAAAAATTCTTACTATGATTTCCCTCATAGAAGTGAGCCATTTCGTGAACCACTACATAATCAATTAAAGCAATATCTTTTTTTAATAAATCACTATTCAAAGTAATTATCTTATCTTTAGTATTACATACTCCCCATCTTGTTTTCATCTTTCTAATCCTTAGTTTAAATTCTGGTAAATTATTAAAACATTTTCTGCATATAGCAATTTCTTCATTAAATACTCTTTCACATTCGCTATGATAAAACTTATCTAATTCTTCTTCACTAAAGCAAGTTATAGTATCATCTTCAAAACAAATGTCTTTAACACGGTTATCAAAAACAACTTTATATTTTTTACCTAAATATTTAAATAAACCATCTCGATCACTGCGCATTATTGCATCTTCATACATTTTTAAAATAGCTTTAGAATTTTTTGTTATTAAATTTTTTACTTCTAAATCAGTAATAAATTTCGGAGCCGTAATAATAAGATGACAATTTTCATCAAAACGAAAATAAAGATTTTTATTATCTTTTCTAACTATATCATATTCAATTATATAATCATTTAATTTAAATTTCATCTTTACCACTTCTTAATTCTAACATAAAATAAAGATTATTGCTATATGATAAGTAACTTTTAAAGGCAAAATAAAACACTGAATCTTAAATTTCAGTGTTTTACTAATTATTTATCACGTACTAAAACTTTTTCGTTATCTAAAATATTTTTTAGTTCTGTATATTCATCTTCGGTAATCCATTTTTCTAAAGCATTTAGTAATGCATCTTTAATATAATCTATGGCATCCCCTAATTCATTACCATTTTTATAATTATCTATTAAATCACTTAATGTTTGATAATCTTCATCACTAAAAGTATACCTCCAAAATTCCCTATCCGTAATTTGATTATCAGACCAATTATATTTTAAAACAGCTATATTATACATTCCAGCAGCTTTAGATAAAATAATATCTGTTGTTTTATCTTCTACGTCTTTTTCTATTTCTCTTCGATAAATTTGACCTTCATTATTAATTTTTTCGCTCAAAATATATGTGTTATTTTCAAAGTCCCAGACTTTACTATTCATAATATAATTAGTTTCATTAAGAAAACTAGGATAATCATTACCGTAAAGATTTATCTCGGTTGATTCAGAATAGCCTTCATAATATAAGGTAACAACAAAACTTCTAGTAGTATCAGAGAAATGAATTTGTCCTTTTAAAGAACCATCACTGTAGAAGAAGATTTGATGCGTATCTGCAAAATTATCAGCCTTTAAATTAGGTTGTTTATCTAAATAATCAGCCAATTTTTTAAGAGCATTTTTAATATCAGAGTTAGCCAAAATGCTTTCATCTATGCCCAATTTTGCAGTTAAGTCATTAGTTAAGTTATTGTTTTCTTTATCATTATTTGGAATATTTTCTTCGCTATCTTCTTTGTCATCTTTTTGATTTAATTCATCAAGTAAAGCATTTTTTTCATCTTCTAATTGTTTAATTTTAGTTAAGGCTTCATTGTATCTATCTTCATAAATACTATTCTTATCTAAATTATTTTGTAAACTTTCTATTTCTTTTTCTAATTGTTCAATAGTTGCAACAGCGTCACTATATTCTTCTTTATAAGTTTTTGAAGAACAACCCGCTACTACACTAACTTGTAAGGCTGCTAAAAGACAAGCAACACCTTGCTTTAATTTAATTTTTGTTTTTTCAATCATAATAAAATCCCCCTCTTAAAAAAACTGTTTTTTATTATACACAAAATCTGGCAAATGTCAATAGTTTTCCAGTTTATAATTATTTAGCGCACAAATTCATTTAACCAAAAATAATCTTTATTTTTAAAATCACAAACAAAAAGATTATCACTCATTAAATAATTAACTAAAAGAGTTGGATCTATTGCGTCACTTTTAATATATAAATGTGATTTGTAAACTTTTAAAATTGTTTTTTCAGGACGATATTTATTTTCTATTTTATGAATATTATTTTCATAAGTATAATATCTATTGCTTTTAAATAAATTATATATTCTTTTATTCATATAATTAATATCAAAAGTATCAAATAAATCTTTATAAACTTGAAATGATATATCCATACTATTAGTATCTAAATAATATAAATTATCAATTGTTTTATATAAATTGTAAGGTATTTCTCTTGTTAAAATACTTATTTCTCTTTTTATTTTAAAAACATAAAAGCTTCGCATAATATCACCTTAAAGATATTATATAAAAACTTAGTTAAAATAAATGTCAGTTTATGTCGGATATTTTATTTTTTTAATAATTCTAAAATTTTAGCTTTAATGGCATCATCATTAAGATTATAATAATTTAATTTTTCTTCTTTATTACCACCAACAAAAAATTCACTAACCCCCAAAGCATATTCTTTATTAGTGGCGTATTTTTCTAAATAAGTAGGACTACCAAATTCTAAAGTAAATGTTTTAATATCTTTAGGTAATAACATATTTTGATATTTTTCGCTTTGCATTTTAAAAAGTGTTGTAGAAACAAGGGAAACAAGCCGAATATTTAAATCATATTGCTTTAATTCTTCAATTATTTTTAAAGCTTTTAAAACTTCACTACCACTTGATACAATAATAGCATCAATTAAACCATCATTTTCTTTTTTAACCCGATAAGCCCCCGCTAAAACATATTTTTCATTAGTGCCTTTTAACTTACCAACAATATCACTACCGATAATAATAGATGATGGTTTATTTAATTTAGTTAAAGCATTATATACTCCAACTACTTCATTAATATCACAAGGACGATATACAACTAAATTATTAATACTTCTTAAATCATTTATTTCATTATCGGGATGAAATTCATTATCTAAATAAGAATTAGTAAAACTATCTTGGGTAAAGATAAAATTAAGATCAATATTATTTAAAGCCGCAACTCTAATAGTGTTTTTAAGTAAACTTTCATTAATTAAAGGCGTACTTACAAACACTTTAAAACCAAGACTAGCAAGACCTAGACAAATACCGCCCATTCCCAAAGTTCGATTTCCAAATAAAATATTTCTACCCGTTCTATTTTCTTTATTCATAATTCCTGATTTTTTAATACTTGCTAAAGTATATAAGAAATTATCATCACTGGCACAAATTATAAAAGGGCTTTTACTAGCTACTAAATTTAAAATCTTACTATTACTTTTTAATAATTCTTCTTCATAATTATCATTAATCTTAATATTATCAGGATTAATTTCTATATTTACTTTTTGACTAGTTAAAAAATCAATTATTTCTTTTATTTTTAAATCTTTAATTCCTTCTTGTAATGAAGTTTGATAATTAATTAAATATTTACTTAATCTTTTACTCGTATTTTTTCTTATTTCTTTAATTACTTCATCAGCCACATAAAAAGGATTAGCAAGACCATATTTGCCTCTTAATTCATCCATTTCACTTTCACTTAATGGTTTGTTATATAATCTATTGCTATTTTCAATTTTTGATGATTTACCATAAAGACTTTTAACAATAATGATTGATGGTTTTTTACTATTTTTAGCATCACTAATAGCGCCATCAATTGAATTTAAATTATCATTTACTTCGATGACATTAAAATTAAGAGCAATAAAACGATCAGTTAAATCTTCATTAAAAGTTTCTTTATTACTACTATCTTTTCCTACTTCATCTTTAATTACAATAAATATTAAATTATTTAAATTTTCCACACTGGCAAAACTCATTGCTTCATAAGCACTGCCACTCATTAATTCATCTAAAGTAATTAAAGAATACGTTTTATAATTAACTAATTTATTTTTATTATCTTCAATATTAAGTAAACCATTTAAATATTCTCTTCCTAAAGATACTCCCACAGATGATGAGACAACATCGCTGTTTATCAAACTTCCTACTTGATTAAGTAAAGATTTTTTTCCATTACCACTAAGAGGTGATTTAAATAATTTATAATCTTTTAAATCATCAATTACCATATCCTTATAGAATAAATATTGACAACTATAAAAAAGAGGTAATAATCTATTAGTTACTATTACACGATCTCTATTAATAAAATCCCTATTATTAGGATCAAATATTAAATGATTCATAAATAGACTATAAAAAACATTAGCACAAGAAAAAATAACGCCAGCATCTCCACTGCCACTTTTATAAACCATATCTAAACTAAGCATTTTAATATTATTAATTATTTTTTCATCTATTTTACTCATAATACCACCTACAACCTTTTAATTAAATTATTTATTTTAACAATTGAATCATTATTATCTAAAGTATTTAGTCTTTCTTCCATTTTTCTGATTAAAGAAGGATTATTTTCTAATCTTTTTAAGTTTCTTTTAAAAGAAAAGATTCCTCTTACTTTAATACCATATTTTTTTCTTGCAATAAACCTAGCATTATATTTTTCTTGACCACCAATTCCTGGCACTAAAAGCATTGGTACTTTCATTTCTAAACACTCTGTTACGGTAGCGCCGCCCGGTTTACTAATTACTAAATCACTTATTTTCATTAAATTTAAAACATCAGTTGAATATCCTAATACTTTAATATTCTTAATATTATTTTTCTTAACATATTTTTCACAAGCATTTTTTAATTTATTATTCTTGCCACTTATAAAAATGATATTTTTATTTAAATTTAACTTACATATTGCTTTAAAATAATTCAAGTAATACATACTACCACCAGAGGAACCACCAAAAAATAAATAAACTTTTTGATTATTTTTAATATTATATCTTTTATATATAACTTCTTCTTTATCTAAATTATTTATTTTAGTAATATTTAAAGGTAAACCATAAGGATATACTTTTTTATGATCTACCCCTCTTTTTATTAATTCTTCTTTAACTATTTTATTACCAACTATATAACCATCTTCACTATTTTTATTTCTAATCCAAAATTCGTGAGCACAATAATCAGTAATAATCGTTAATAATTTACTTTTAATTAAACCAGATTTATTATAATAAGTTATTAAATTACTACAATAAAAATGACTAGAAATAGTAATATCTGGGTTAAAGTTAATGATTTCTTCTCTTAAGTGTTTATTATCATAGCAACCCTTAACTAACTTATTATTGCCAAATGATGATATGCGATTATCAGCGAGTTCATAACCAACATTAAATAAAAATTCTTGATGATGATTCAAAACAAAATCCATTAGTTTAATAGTAAATTTAGCAATTTTATTACCATAATCAGTTATATCAATTACTTTTACATCATAATCGTTATGAGTAGCTATGTATGAGGCTACATATTCCGCAATGGCTTTATGCCCTGAACCATATCTTGCATACAACACTAATATTTTCTTTTTCATATCATCCCTCATAATAATTATAAACTTAATTTATAAATAAAACAATTAATTAATATTTATTTTATCTTAATATATTATTATGTTTTGGCTTAATTTGTTGCAATCTAACTTATTTTTTTAATTTTTTGCGTTATTTTGCAACATTTTAAAAATTTTTAAAAGTGTTTTTTTAAAGTTATGATATTATCTTTATCATTTAAAGCCAGCATTTTGTCATTGGCAGAATCAACATAATGTTTTTTAAAACCATACTTTTTAAAATCGCGTTCAAAGGATATCCATTCATAGTTAGCTTCAATAACACCACCATCATTTAAAAATTTTTCATATTTTTTTAAAAATTGACGATATTCTTTAACTTCCATATTTAAATAAGCATATATATTAGAAAATATCATAATATCATAATTTCTATCTAATGATGCATATAAATCGCGTAAATCATATAAAAACACATTGGGAAAAGATGTGCTTTTAAGTAATTCTTTTAATTCATAATAACGTTTACCTTTTAAATAAGGAATTGTTCTATCAACATTATCAGTATGAATTGATAAAGGAATAGGCTTATATAATAACGAGTTTAAGCCCTTATTTTTTAAAAACTCATCAAAAAAAGTTTTTATTTCATCTGGGAGGCAATCTCTAATTTTACTATAATTTTTCTGAGTATTTTTATAATAATAAAAACTATCAATAAATTCTTTATAGTTTAATAACATAATTGCATAATATTTTAAATAAAAATAATACAATGCCACCAAATTGTTATCAAACAAGTCTATTTCTTTTGCCCCAAAAAGAAGAAAAGAAAAGTATTGGTCGCCACTTCCCACAACTGATAAAACATTTTTATCTTTAAAATCAATAATGTTTTGATAGGCAGTTAAATTTTCATTACTAAAAGAATAAGCTTTCTTTATTTTATCGATTGAAGTTATTTCCATTATATTCCTCTTTTCACTATCAAAATGATATTTTAAAGAAAAAAAGTACTTATGTCAATGAGTACTTACTATTAAACCAGCATTAATATTTTTATTTAGTTCGGTAAATCGATTGTTCAGGATAATTACGCCAAAAATTAATATTAAATAAAATAATATAATCCCTCCTAAATCAATTAATGTTTTTTTCATAATTATCACTCCTTCTTTCCCTATCATCTTATCAAAAAACAATTGTTCGTTTCAAGCTTTTTTTGAAAATTTTCTTAAAATTAAACAATTGTTTGACATTTAACAATATTTAGTGTAAAATGAATTTAGGAGTGATGAAATGAATACTAAAGAATTAACTAAAAGACAAAATGATATTTTAGATTTTGTCAAAAAATATACGGCTGAACACGGATATCCCCCTGCAATTAGAGAAATATGTAAAGGTGTTGGATTATCAAGTCCCGCAACAGTTTTTGTTCATTTAAAAAATCTTGAACAATTAGGTTACATTAAAACAACAAGTAACAAATTTAGAACAATTGAAATATTATGTGAAAATGAATATTTAAAAACTAATGAAGATGTTGTTAAAGTTCCTCTTCTTGGTAAAATAACAGCCGGTAGCCCTATTACTGCCATTGAACAACCTAATGAATTTTTTGATTTACCGGCATCTTTAATCCCCGCTAAAGAAGAAGTATTTACTCTTCACGTCAGTGGTGAAAGTATGATTAATGCTGGTATCTTTGATGGTGATTATGTTATTGTTAAAAAGCAAAGCAATGCCAAAAATGGCGATATAGTTGTCGCAATGACTATGGAAAATGAAGCAACACTAAAAAGATTTTATAAAGAGAATGGTCATATCAGATTACAGCCAGAAAATGATACAATGGAACCAATTATATTAAGTAATTGTACCATTTTAGGAGTTGCTATTGGCTTATATCGTAAATTTTAATTAACTTTTATAACTAGTCTTTATTGACTAGTTTTATTATGGCAAAAAAAAGAAAAGCAAAAACTTTCCTTTTAAATCTTTGGGTTAACGGAAACCGCCTCCGCCGCCTCCGCCACCGAAGGAACCACCGCCACCTCCACCAGATGAGAATCCTCCTCCACCCGATGAATAACTCTCGGCTCTACTTTTAGCTGTGCTTGCAGCGCTTACTCCTTTAGCTGATATTGTATGAATAAATATTACATCATTATAATAATCATCTGTTAAAATATCAGGGTATAATCTTTTAAATTCTTTGGCTACCTTTTCAGCTATACCAAATATTTGAGCATACATTAAATAGTATTCCCAGATTTTAACTTCAATTGCTTCTCTGTCTTTAATATTCGAAAAATCATTTAAGAAATTTTTTAATCCATCCATTTGAATAGCATATTCCATCATTTTATCATCAACATAATAAGTTGTAGTAAATTTCCCTTTTTCTTCTCTAATTAAACCTTCATTAACAAAATTAATTGTTTGATCATCAATAACATTATTAAACCAAGATAATATCTTATTATAATTATTTTTACACCAATTAGTAAATTCATTACTTTCTAATACCCCATCAACTGAGGCTTTTAACATCATATCAAATAATTCTTTTTCTCTTACCGATAGATTATCACCACTAATAAGTTTAAGAGCTTTATCCTTACCTTCCATAGTTACATTTTCAATATTATTATTTTTTAACCATTTTAAAAGAATTGCTCCTAAAAAATCGGTTTGTTTTTTAATTAAATTATATTCACAAGCTACCCAATAAGCTTTAAATATATCTTTATTTAAAGGAATATCTCTAAAATATGGTGAATTTTTTACTTTTTTACCAATTTTGCCAAATTTTAATTTTTTGGTACCATATTTGCTTTGACTAAATATTTTATAAATAACAAAAAGAATAATTATATAAGGTAAAAAGTTTAAAATAAAGGCAATGACTATACCTATAATCGTTAAAATAACTTGCCACCAACTGAGCTTATCAGAATATGTTTTAGCGCCATCGTTAGCCATATCTAAATAATAAGCAAAATCTTTATTTAATTTTGAAGAAGTATTAAAAGTTCCTTTGGGAAATTTAACTAAGATAGTCATATATTCATCGCTATCAAGACCATCTTCTTTTAGCATTTCGATATATCCATCATAAACATAAGCATATCCTCCGTAGTTACCATATCCCCATACAGGCAAGTCATTAGCATAAGCAAAATCACTATGGATTTTAATATAAACATAATCAGGTTTATCCGATAAATCATAAGGCACTAATTGCCAATAAATCATATCAGCATCACTAACACTGGAAACAAAATTAGTAATTGTATAAACCATTCTGTAGGTATTAAGGCCATATTTACTAATGCCAAAGCATAATTCATAGCCATTATTTATCTCGTTTAATCCTGCTTTGTAAGCTTTTTCATTAAATGAGGCATCAACGTTCCAACTAGATAATGTTTCATATTCATAATTATTTAAATATACTTTAAAGTCTTTAATTTCACTTTCACCTAAATTATAGTATGGCTTATACCCTTCTGTTCCTCTATCTAAATCAGCCGTCCATTCTTCCGTAACTAAAGCATCACCATTATTATTAACATAAATATCCATAGTTATTTTTTTTATATCATTTGCGTATACTTCACTACTTATAAATAAAGTTATTAATAATATTATTATATAAGATAATTTTTTTATCATAAGTCACCTCAAAAATTAAAAGGCATTAACAATGCCTTTAGAATTTAACTTTAACATTTTCTCTTTCTTCACTACTAGCTTCAAAGAAAGCACCTTTAGTAAAGCCAAATATTTTAGCAATTATATTAGATGGAAACATTTGAACTTTATTATTATATTTTAAGATAGAGTCATTATAGAAACCTCTAGCATAAACAATTTTTTGTTCAATTTCAGAAAGCTCATTTTGTAAATCAATAAAGTTTTGATTAGCCTTTAAATCAGGATAACTTTCTGATAAAGCAAATAATTTGTTAATAGCTTTAGTTAATTCACCATCAGCTTTTAAAGATTCTTCGGTGCTATTTGCAGTTGCATAAGCATTTCTAGCTTTAACAACATCCTCTAAAGTTTCTTTCTCGTGTTTAGTATAACCTTTAACTGTTTCAACTAAATTAGGTACTAAATCAAATCTTCTTTTAAGTTCTACATCAATTTGACTTTTTTGATCGTCTACTTTGTTTTTTAAACTAACAAGACTATTATAAACACTTATTACATATAAAATAATTAAAACAGCCACAATAATTAAAATTATCCACCAATGCATTTTTATCCTCCTTATAGAAAAATAATATCACACCTAACTTTATTTTTCAATTTATTTATAATAAATTATATGTAAATTTTCGAAGTTAATAATAAATAATTTTAAAACATATTATTTAGTGGTGAATAATATGTTTTTTAACGAGATCCATATAAGAATTAGATTTGTTGTAATTGTTATATCGATTGCTCTTTTATTAATTATTGGCAAAGTATTTTATATTCAAGTAATATCTTATAATAAATTATCCAAGATTACTGAAGATTTGTGGAGTAGAAAAATGACTATTAATGCTCCAAGGGGTGATATAGTTGATAGGAATGGGAATATTTTAGCTACTAGTATAGTTACAACAACCATTTATGTAGTACCTAATCAAATTAAAGATAAAGAAAAAGTTTCCCAAGATATTGCCGATGTATTAAATTGTTCTTATGATGATGTATATAAATATGTTTCCAAACATTCTAGTATGGAAATTATTCGTAAAGGAATGGATTTAGATAGCGAAGTTGCTGATAAAATTGAAGCTTTAGGATATGATGGAGTTTATTTAGTAGTTGATTCCAAAAGATATTATCCTTACGGAGAAACTTTAGCCCATATTATTGGTTTTGTTGGAAGTGATAATCAAGGATTATCAGGTCTTGAACTTACTTATGATGAATATTTAAAAGGGACAAATGGAGAACTTAAATATTATAGTGATGGTAAAGGTAATAAATTAGAAATACCGGATAGTTATGTCGCTCCGACTAAAGGGATGACTTTAAAATTAACGCTTGATATTGAACTAGTTAAAGCCGTTGATAATGAACTTAAAAACGCTACCGACAAATATAATGCTGATGCCGCCCTTAGTATTGTAATGAAACCTAAAACGGGGGAAATACTAGCAATGGGAAGCCTGCCTTCTTTTAATCCATCTAAATATCAAGATTATTCAGAAGAAGTTATTAATCGAAACTTACCTATTTGGATGACTTTTGAACCTGGTAGTACTTTTAAAATAATTACTTTAGCATCTTCCATTGAAGAAGGAACAGTTGATTTATTTAAAGATACTTTTACAGATAGTGGTGCCATATCTGTTGATGGAGGTACTCTTCATTGTTGGAAAAGAGGTGGGCACGGTGCCCAAACTTACTTAGAAGTAGTTGAAAATTCTTGTAACCCAGGATTTGTTTCTTTAGGTAATAAACTAGGTGTAGAAAAATTAATGAGTTATATCAAAAACTTTGGTTTTGGCAGTAAAACGGGTATTGATTTAAATGGTGAAGGAAATGGTATCCTATTTAAAGAAGAAAAAATGGGACCACTTGAACTTGCCACTACCGCTTTTGGTCAAGGTATAAGTGTCACACCAATTCAACAAATAACTGCTGTATCGGCTGTTATTAATGGTGGTATTTTATATACTCCTTATGTAGTAATGAATACCACTGATGAAGTAAGTAAAACCATTGTCTTTGAAAACAAACCTAAAGAAAAAAGAAGAGTTATTTCCCCCGAAACTTCTGCTACTGCTCGCTTTGCTCTTGAAAGTGTTGTAGCTAATGGGACAGGTAAAAATGCTTACATTGAAAATTACCGTGTTGGCGGTAAAACTGGAACAGCGCAAAAAGTTAAAGATGGCAAATATATGGTTGGTAATTACACCCTTTCTTTTATTGGTTTTTTACCGGCGAATGATCCTGAGGTAATAGTCTATGTCGCTATCGATAATCCTAAAGGTGTAACTCAATATGGCGGAACTGTCTCAGCCCCAATTGCGAGAAGTATTCTAATTAGCGCGATAGAAACATTAGGAATTAAAGAACAAAGTGGCGGAATGCTTAAAGAATATTCATATTTAGATGTTAAATATTTAGTTGTCCCAGATGTTGTGGGAATGAGTAAGAGTGAAGCAACTAAAGCTTTAAAAGATTTTAAAGTAAAATATAGTGGTAATGGTGATAAAGTTGTTTATATGTCTCCAGCAGCCAATACTTTCCAAAGCGTTGATACCACTATAACTTTACTATTAAATTAAGTCAAATTTATGTAAATAATTATTATCGATTTTAATAAATACTATAACGATGTTGTATAATTAAAAAGAGGTGGATATATGTTAATTCTTGCAAAAGCTGCGATGGCAATGATGTTAGGTTTTACCCTAGCTATATCTTGTGGACTAATATTTATTCCTATTTTAAAAAAATTTCATATTGGTCAAAGTGTTAGTCGCGATATTAATAAAAGACATTTAAAAAAAGAAGGAACCCCAACAATGGGAGGAATTATTTTTATCATTCCCGTTATTCTTTCTTTAATACTCCTCTACATAAATGGGAGTATTGAGCCTAGTTTTAATATCTTTATTTTAATTTTTGTTTTTCTTGCCTATGCTATTTTAGGGGGAGTTGACGACTTTTTAAAAGTTAAATATAAAAATAATGCTGGTTTAAGTTTAGTTACTAAGTTTTTAATTCAAGTAATTATTGCTTTAATATTCTTCTACTTCTTTATGCGAAGTGGTGGTTCATCAACAATTGAATTTACAGCTTTAAATTTAGTTATTCCTTTAGGTTGGACCTTTGGTTTATTTATTCTCTTCTTATTAGTAGGTACAACTAATGCTGTTAATATTACGGATGGTCTTGATGGACTATGTGCTGGGCTTTCCGCCATTGCTTTTCTTGCTTATGGAATTATTTCTTGGAATTGTGGTTGGCTTGAAGGATATCAAGAAATAGCTATCTTTTGTTTCTTAATTGTGGGTGCTCTTCTTGGCTTTTTAGTCTTTAATTCACATCCAGCTAAAGTGTTTATGGGCGATTTAGGTTCACTTTCCTTAGGAGGAGCTCTAGCAACTATTGCTATTCTAACAAGACACGAATTATCTTTAGCAATTATTGGGGGAGTCTTTGTTATTGAAACATTAAGTAGTTTTATTCAAATTATTGGTATTAGAGAATTTCATAAAAAAGTATTTTTAAAAGCTCCACTGCATCACCATTTTGAAGAATTAAAATGGAATGAAAGTGATATTATAAAATTATTCTATGTGGTTGGTTTATTACTCGCAATGGCAGCGATTACTTACGGAGTTTGGTTATAAAATATATTTAGGGGGTTGGGGTTTTGAAAAAGATTGATAAACCTTTGTTAATTGTTTGTCTTTTAATAGCAATATTTGGACTTGTAATGATTTATTCAGCTAGTTTTGTTTGGGCAGAATATAAATTTCAAGATCCATATAAATTTGTTAAAATGCAAACAATTTTCTTTTTAATCGGTTTAGTTTTAATGTATTTCTTAACTAAATTAGATTATCATATCTATTATAAATACGCAAATATCATCTTAATTATCTGCGCTACTTTATTAATACTTGTTTTAATTCCTGGTATAGGTAGTATTAGAAATGGTTCTAGAAGTTGGTTTGGTATTGGTTCTTTAGGAATTCAGCCAAGTGAATTTGCAAAAATTGGACTGATTATTTATGTTTCCAAATATTTAACTAATAATAAAAAAACAATGAAAAGTATTACCAAGGGTGTTTTACCTATTTTAGGAGTTATTGCTTTTTTCTTCCTTATCATTATGCTGGAACCAGATTTTGGAACCGCAATGGTTATTGTCATCACTTTAGTTGTGTTAATTTTTACTAGTGGTGTTAATATATCTTTCTTTGTTAAAATGGGGCTTCTCGGTTTACTTGGGATTGTAGGTATCATTATCGCTGCTCCTTACCGAATGAAAAGAATCGTAAGTTTTCTAAATCCTTGGAGTGACCCTTTAGGAAGCGGCTACCAAATACTTCAAAGTTTGTATGCAATTGGTCCAGGTGGCTTGTTAGGACAAGGTTTTTTAAAATCAAGGCAAAAATATTTTTATTTACCAGAACCCCAAACAGATTTTATTTTTTCTATTATTAGTGAAGAGTTAGGGTTCTTAGGTATCTTAATTGTGAGTAGTTTATTTTTTATTATCTTCTATCGTGGGATGATGATTTCTTTAAAAAGCAAAGATTTATTTGGTAAATTTTTAGCCTTTGGTTTGTCTTTTGGCCTTATTATTCAAGCTGTTTTGAATTTAATGGTTGTCGTTGGCCTTATTCCCGTAACTGGTGTTACTCTTCCCTTCTTATCTTATGGGGGATCAAGTTTGCTTGTTAGTATGGCCTCAATTGGGATATTACTAAATATCAGTAAAAATAGTTAATTTAAACTTTTAAATATCTTTTATTTATTATATAATAATGAGAAAGAAATGAGGTATTTATGAAAAGATTAGCTATAAGTTCCCGTTTAGAGGGTTTAATAGAAGAAGAACCAAAGAAAAGTATTGAAAGAAGAAATATATCTGATGAAGAATATCAAAGACAAGCTAATTATATAAAATCATTAGCGAGCAAGTTTAAATATAATAATTGGTCAGTTTATGATTTCTTACGTTTATTTTGTAATGTCTGTCTAGATTACTCAATAACATCATTTGATATAAATAAATTAATTAATTTTATTAAAAATTGTTTTGAAAATGGTGAATGTTCGGATTTACTTATCTTTATCAAAGATTTTAATTTTGAGTTTAAATTTCTAGATTGGATATCTAAAAATTTAAAAGTAGATAATAATATAGCTTATGTCAAAAAAGTTTATTTTTGTTCAGATTTAAATAATCAAGAATTAGATTACTATAAAAATGAAATGAACTATTTTGTCCAATTATTTAATTACTTAAATAAAGAACAAAATAGTCCTAAATTAAAACGTTTTTAAGTTATTTACTAAGTACAACTTTTAAAGTTGTATTTTTATTTACTAAAGTATTTTTAGCAATGGTTTGACTAATTACTTTTCCTGATCCTTCAACTTCTAAGTTTATTCCTAATAAGTTAGCATAAGTTTTAACTTCATTTAAACTCCAATTGGTTAAATCTTCTAATTTATAATCATCCGAATTAGTAGTTAAAAATACTTTACTACCCTCTAAAACTTTCATATCTTTTAAAGGATATTGATTAGTAATATATTTACCACTTCCTAAAACATAAACTTGTAATTTTTTATTTTTTAACTCTTCTTTAGTAGTAGTTACATCATTACTTATATAATTATCTAACTTAAAGGTTAAATTAGATACATCATCTTCTTTTTCTTCAAGTCCCATATAGGAAACAATATTATCAACGGCTTTAATAACTTCTTTAGCTATCGTTCCCGCATTAGTTTGCGCTTTTTCAGCAGCTACATAGAAAATATATTGAGGATCTTCTTTAGGGAAGATACCTGCAAAACTTTGAATATAGTCATAATGACCAGTAAGATAACCATTAGCACTACCGATCTGTGCTGTTCCGGTTTTACCAATAATGGTTGTTTTTTTAGATTTCCAAATACCACCAGATGAACCATTATAAACTACTTCATACATTAAATTCTTCATTTGCTCAACTGTTTCTTTAGAATAAACTTTATTTAACTCTTCTCTTCCCCCTTGATAGATTACTTCATTATTACCATTAACTATTTTATCAACAATATAAGGTTTAATAACTGTTCCATCATTAGTAATTGCCGTAAGTCCTTGTAAAATTTGAATAGGAGTTACCATAATACCTTGACCAAATGAAGCAGTCGCAAGACCTACCTCACCTCGAAAATCAATCGTTCCAGCTGGTTCATCATCTTTATCACTTTTATTAAATAATTCAATACCAGTTCTTTTGCCAAAACCAAGTTCTGATAAATAATTTTTTAAATTATTTGCGCCAAGACCTCTTGATATTAAGGTCGCTGCCACATTGGAAGAATTGGCAAAACCTTTATCATAAGTTATTGTTCCCCATCCTTGTTCACCAACGTGATCTTTGATAGTATAATCCCCTACTTTAATTTTACCAGATAAATATTCAGTAGAACCATCATAAACACCATTTTCAATTGCTGATGCCCAAGTAAATACTTTCATAACACTTCCTGGTTCATAAGGATAACTTACTAAAGGATTAACATAATTTTTTAAACTATTTAAATCATTAGGATTAAAATCAGGATAAGTACTACTAGCCACAATTGCTCCCGTTTTAGCATCCATTACGGTAAAAATCATCCAATCCATTTTAACTTTTTTAGTTACTTCATCTGTAAGGGTTTTAGCTAAATTATCAGTTACATTCTCGGCAAATAATTGAATCTTACTATCAATAGTTAAATATATTTCATCACCTTCAACGGCTTCTTCTTTTTGCACATTAGCACTAGGAAGACGATAACCATAAGCATCTGTTTCATAAGTTAGTTTACCATCTTTTCCTTTTAAAATATCATTATAAGCATTTTCTATTCCTAATTCACCAATAATTTCTCCATCTTCATCTTTTTTAGCATAGCCTAAGATATATGACGCAAATGAACCCATTGGATAATTTCTTTTTTGACTAACAAGAAAATCTATTCCAGGTAAATTTAAGGCTTCAATTTCATTTTTCTTTGACTCTGATATATTTTTAGCCCCAATAAACTCTACTTGATAAGCTTTAGTATTTAGTCTTTCTAATATGTAATCATAGGATAAATCCAACTTTTCACTTAAAACTTTAGCGGTTTTTTCTTTATCAACTACGTGTTGGGGATCATTTTTATCAGTAGTTCTTGACGGTTCTAGATAAGCAATTAAAGTATAAGAATTAACCATTGAAGCTAAAACTTTACCATCATTTGAATATATAGCTCCTCTTTTAGCATAAATAGCTTCTTCTTTAGTATTTCTATTACTAGCAAATTCTTTTAAATTAATACCATCAATATTAGGACTTAGAGCAACATAAGATAATTTAATTATGATGGCAATAAAAAGAAAAGTCACAATAAAAATAAGAATTCTGGGAATTTTTACTGTAACTTTTCTCATTATTTACCTCCTAGTTTTCACTATTTATTTCTTCGTCATAAGTAACCTTAACTATATTATCACTACGATAAGAAAGCCCATATTCTGACGCTACTTTTTGAATATTTTCCATACTAACAAGTTCATCTTTTTGCATAGATAAACCTTCATTTATATTTTCTTGTTTATTTATTTTATCTTGAATATTTTCAGTTTCAATGATAGTTTTAGATAATAACGCCTTGGTAAAAATATTAACTGTAGGAATGGCTATAATTAATAATACAACTAAAAAATACATAAATTTTTCCCCTTTTAAATATCTATAATGAATTTTTTTCTTATTACTCATAACTATATCCTTTCTATAACGCGAAGTTTAGCACTATGGCTTCGACTATTTTCACTTAATTCTTTATCACTAGCTATTATTGGTTTTTTATTTATTAATTTAATAATTGGTTTATATTCTTCCGGAATACTAGGAAGTCCTTTTACTATTTCTGGTAATTCACTATATTTTTTAAAAATATTTTTAACTATCCTATCTTCTAAAGAATGGAATGTTATAACACATATTCTTCCACCTTTATTAAGCATATTAATAGCATCTGGTAAAACACTTTCTAATACATTTAGTTCATCATTTACTAATATTCTTAAGGCTTGAAATATTTTTCTTTCAGGATGATTTTTAAAAAAGTAATTAGCTCCAACAGAACTTTTAATAATTTCAACCAATTCTAATGTTGTTTCAATCTTTTTTTCTTTTCTTTTCTTTACTATTTCTCTACTTATAACTTTTGATAACTTTTCTTCTCCATATTGATAAAAGTATTTAGTTAATTCTTCTTCACTATAACTATTAACAATATCTCTTGCTGTTAATTTATTATCTAAGTTCATACGCATATCAAGTGGTGCATCAATCATAAAAGAAAATCCTCGTTTTCCATCATCCACTTGTGGTGATGAAAACCCTAAATCAAATATTACACCATCAACTTTTTCTATACCCATTTCTTTTAAATATTTTTGCATATCTTTAAAATTAATTGGTAATATTTGATAATTACTCCCTACCTCATCTAGGATAATTTTAGAATAACTTCTTGCTTCTTCATCTTGATCTATACCTATAAGTAAACCATCTTTGTTAAGTCTTTTTAAAATTTCTAGACTCATCCCAGCGTACCCAAGGGTAGCATCAACATAGATTCCATTAGCTTTAATATTTAAGTTATCAATAACTTCATTTTTCATTACACTATAATGTTTCATTAGATACCTCAAATAAGTGTTCAGCAATTTCTTCTAATTTAGATGAATTTTCATTCATATAATTGTTATATTCTTCCTCGTTCCAGATTTCAATGCGGTCATTTACGCCAATCACAACACATTCTTTTGTTAGATTGGCGTAGCTAACCAGCGGGGAGGTAATATTGATTCGACCCATTTTGTCGAATTCGCATACAGAGGCTCCGGCAAAAAATGATCTCATAAATGTTCTGGCATCCTTTTTAGTAAAAGGTAAAGTATTTAATTTAGAAACAACTTTTTCCCAATCTTCAACGGTGTACAAATAAAGGCACTTTTCTAGTCCACGCGTTACAACGATTTTTGTCATATCATTATTTCTAAATTTTCCAGGTAGAACAATCCGCCCTTTTTCATCAATATTATGATGATACTCACCAATAAACATTTACATCCCCCACTTTCTGCCACAGATATCCACTGTCTACCACTATTATACTTTAATAATTCCAAATTGTAAATAAATATTCCCAAATATTTGTCTTAATTTTTTCTCTTGACATTTTTTTGTAAAGAAAAAGTAATATCTTTTTCAATATTACTTTATCATTACCATAACGCTGCATTGTCCATCCATAGGTACTCGAATTTGAACAATCATCATGTTTAATGTGAATCAAGCCTGGGCATCTGTGATAACAATTCGAATTCGCTACATTATATGCATAATAAAACTTAAAGTCCAATATTGGCGTTAATATTAGGGAGACAACAAAAAAGAGTATTACTACTCTTGTATTGTAAAAGAATTATTTTTTTTCTTCAATTTTTAAAACATTATCGCCTTTGTAATTACCACATTTTGTACAAGCTCTGTGAGGTCTTAATGCTGCCCCACATTTAGGACAAGTAGTAACTGCTCCAACTTCTTTTTTCAAATGAGTTCTTCTCATTCTTTTTTTAGTTTTACTTGTTCTTCTAAAAGGAACTGCCATAACTAATCATCACCTTTCAATAAATCTTCTAATTTTTTAAGCCTTGGATCAATACTATCCACAGTCTTATTATCTTCATTAACTAATTCCCAACCATTACCTTTTAAATTTGCATCACCATTTATAGAATAACTAATGGGAACCTCTAATACAATATTTTGCCATAAAAGTTGTTTTAAATCAAGTATATTTTGAATATTTTCATAACAATTATCATAATTTTCTTCAATACTTTCTAAATTTTCCTCTATATTTATAGAAAAGTCATAAGGAATATCTTCTAAAGTAATAGAATCTTTAATAATCATTGTTCCTCTAAAGTTTAATTCAATATTAATATCATTATTACTATTTAAATAGATGCGTCCAACTACTCTACTATTTTTTAAATCAATTATTCTTTTATCTAAATCATCATTTTTAAATACTTCATAATCTATATTTATTTCTTTTTGATAATTTAATTCATTTAATTTAATTAACATAAATCAATCACCAGTAAAATTATACCAAAAGAATTAAAAAATGAAAATATTTACTTCAAATAAATTCTCGGTTATAATTTAATTGGTGAAGTTAAATGTATAAATTAAAATATTATTCTTTAACAAAGGAAGAAAAAGAAAAATTAACTAAAGAATTTTATCAAACAGATTATGGAAAAATGATTAAAAAAAGATTAGATAGAGTTTTTATAATAGGAATAATGTCTATTGTCTTTGGTTTATTTTTAATTATAACTAATACAAGTATTTGGGATATTTTAAGTGGTTCTTCCCTTTTAATTGCTGCAGCTATCTTTATTTATGGAAGTATAAAAGTAAGAATTAATAAAATAAATGATTATTTAATTAAGAAAAAATAATGCCATATATTGGCTTTTTATTTTGATAAATAATAACCATAATATAATTGTAAGGTGATAAAAAATGAAAAAAGTTTTATTAATATTATGGGTATTATTTATGCCTTTAGAAGTACTAGCATACTCTAAAGAAATCTATTTAGGTGGTAATACTTTAGGAATTGAACTTGATTGTGATGGCATCTTAGTGGTAGGATTTTATGAAATTGATGGTAAATATAATAAAGGTAATCCTAATTTAGCTAAGGGCGATTATATAACTAAAGTTAATGGTAATGAAGTAAATACTTTATCAGATTTAACGGATGAAATTGAAAAATATACATCTGCAAAGAGTGTTAATATTACTTATAAAAGAAATAATAAAGAATATCAAACTAAGTTATCTTTAGTTTATGATGATGGAATATATAAAACTGGCTTATATGTTAAAGATAGTATAACAGGTATTGGTACACTTACGTATATAGATCCTGGAACCAATATTTATGGGGCTTTAGGACACGAAGTAATTGAAAGTAACACTAAAAGAATGGTAGAAATTAAATCGGGCTTAATATTTAAAAATGTAATTACCTCAATTGATAAATCAAAAGTTGGGGAAGCTGGTAGTAAAAATGCCAAATATTATTATAATACTCTCTATGGTAATATAGATAAAAATACTAATTATGGTATCTTTGGTACTTATGATAAAGGATTAGATAATTTAAAACTCGTTCCTGTTGGTGACAAAGCTGATATTAAAATTGGGAATGCTCAATTATACACGGTTTTAAATGGTGAAAAAGTTGAAGAATTTACTATTAGAATAACCAAAATAAATGAAACAAGTGATACTAAAAATATAACATTTGAAATAACTGATGAAGAACTACTTAATAAAACTGGTGGGGTTGTTCAAGGAATGAGTGGTTCACCAATTATGCAAAATGGTAAAATTGTTGGGGTTGTTACCCACGTTATTGTAGATAATCCCACTAAAGGATATGGATTATTTATAACTAAAATGTTAGAAGAAGGCGAAAAATAGGCATTAAAGCCTATTTTTTAGTTAAGAAATTGAAGAAAATCTTTACATCTAGCTAATACTTCTCTTATATCTCTTATAAATTGTCCTTTATATCTTTTATTTAAAGCAATTGTGCCAATACCATTTAAATTATAATAATTAGCAATATATAAAGAACGATAAATATGGTATTTTTGCGTAATAACAATTAAACTTTTATCTTTATAATTTGCATTATAATTTTTAATACTTAAACTAGTATTATAACCTTGATAATCTTTAATAATATCATTATCAGGAATATTATTTTCTTTTAAATACTTCTCCATAACATTTACTTCACTATAATTTTCTTTATGATCACCTGTTATTAAAATACTTTTTATAATGCCTTTTTGATACAATTCAACTCCCTTATCTAAACGATCTCTTAGCATTAAACTAGGTTCATTATTTTTAATACCACAGCCAAGAACCATCCCTATATCATAAATATCTTTTATTTCATCTACTTTTTTTATTTGTTTATTTACACTAAAGATAACAATAGCATTAATAATAACGGGAATAAGTAAAATTATTAAACAAATAATCATAAATATTTTTAATTTTTTCATATCTAACCTCTTATACAAGTATAACATATTTAAATTAATAATAAATATTAATAAGAGGGATATTAAATGATTTTACACAACTTTTTATATGGTTTAATAATTGGTCTTGGTTTTATTATTCCGGGAGTATCTGGTGGAGTATTAGCTACAATACTAGGAATATACGATGAAATTGTGAAAAGAATACTTAATATAAATAAAGATTTTAAAAATAATTTATTATATCTAACTCCCATAATAATTGGTATATTAATAAGTATTTTACTATTTAGTAAAATAATATTATATTTACTTGATAATCGTTTAATGTTTATTTCTTATGTTTTTATCGGTTTAATATTAGGCTGTATTCCCTATTTAATTAAAGAAATAAAAAGTAAAACTAATAAAAATATATCTTTAATATCTTTTATAATTACGTTAGTTATTGGTCTATTTTTATATTTATTTCAAAAAAAGACTACTGAAATAATTAGTAGTCCTAGTATTCTAAAAATGAGTATAGCGGGTATATTTTATGCCATTGGTAAAATAGTTCCTGGTATTAGTGGCGCTGCTTTATTAATGTTTTTAGGCATTTATAAATATTTTCTTAGTATTATTTCTAATCCTTTAGCAATTAATATTCACACAATTATAATATTTATTCCCTTTATTATAACATTTATCATTAGTGGATATTTAATTTTAAAATTAATTAATTATTTACTTAATAATCATTTCCGTCATACTTATAGTGCCATTATTGGTTTTATTATTTCCTCTATTTTATTTATCTATCCTGGTAATATAAATATTATAAGTATTATTATAGCTATATTAAGTTTTATTATTTCTTATTATTTAAGTAATTAAATAGTAATTCCTTTATCTCGATCTTTTTCTAAAACCATTTTTGCTTGTTTATAAAAATTAA
>CANRDM010000003.1 GCA_947629365.1 uncultured Bacilli bacterium | reverse complement strand
GGTTTACTTTTTTTAAATAATTTAATTGATTTTTATAATTGCTAGTGTTAGAATATGAGCAAAAAAAGAGGTGTATTTATTAATGTATGGTTCGGAAAGATATAATTTAGTTTCTAAAAACCCTTGGCTTGTTCAAAGTGGTTATTTTAAAAAGAATATTGCTAGCCTTAAAGATGAAGACATTAATGGTATAGATGATATTTTATTTTTTAATTTAATGGGTTCAGCTGAATTTGAATGTGGGGTTTTACCTCATTCACTTCGGAGAATGACTATTAATGGTGATTTTTATCAAGTTTTTACTATTTCTAAATATCAAGATAAGAATGGTAATCCTCTTAAGGTTTATGCTCCCATTATTTATAAAGATAAAATTTTAGAATATGTTGATGGCCTTATTGAAGATAAATATTATTTACAAGAAAGATGTAATTTACGGGCAAATATTGAAAGAGGAATTGAAAAAGGCAATGAATTTTGGTGGGATGTAGAAAATGATTATTTTATCTTCTTTAAAAATGAAGATAAAATACTAAAAGCAATGGCATCTTATAAAAAACGTCATTATGGTTATCCTCAAAATGATTTTAAAGTAGCTTATGCTCGTAAAAAACACTTAGAATTTGACCAAAGAGTAAGTAATTATGAGTTATCGATTGCGGATTATCATTATGATCAACAATATCAAGTTCATTTCCTTAAATTTGGTTTAAATTATAGTTTTTTAAAAATATTAATGGATGCATTTTTAATTGCTAGAGTTAATAAAGGCGAAGTAAGATTTAATTATAATGGCTTTAATTTTAAAATAGATGAAAATACAACATTAAATGATATCATAAGGGAATATAAAATCTCTTTAGATGATTATTGTTTTATTGATACTGATATTAATGATTTAGTTAAAGAATTTAATGAAGAAATAAGTGCAAAGCAAAAGTTAGTACAAGTCTTATCTTTGGTAAAAGATAAGCAAAGTAATCGTTAGTAATTGACAATAGCTACTTATAAATGGTATAATAAATCTCCTTGTTAAGGGGATGAATTGATGAAAAATGAATATATAATTTATAATTTAGTATTAGAAAGAAAACCTGGTGACTATAATGTCATTGAAATTAATAGTATTCCTAATGAGTATTGCACTAATGATATTGGCTCAATTGACTCTTTTACTTCGAAATATACGGAAGAAGAATTAAGAAGTTTGATTGAAAAGAATAATTTAGTTGAACCACTTTATTTATTTGGAACATTTAAAATTATTAGTAATTTAAAACATAATTTGAAAGCATTAACCAAAGAAAAGTTTGATATCATAAATGATTTTGCTAATACAACTGATGAATTAGAACAATCATTTAAAGATAAATTGTATGGTTATTTTAAAAAAGTAGTAGAAAAGCTTGATAATAATGAATTGTATCAAGAATACTTAAAACAATATAAATTTGCTTTAAATACAAATAATTATAAAGATGTTATAGCCTTAATTAATAAATTACCTTATGCTAAAGCTAGATGTATATATTTTATGATAATTGATGAAGTAAATAAACGCCAAAATAATAAAATAAGAAAATTAGAAAAGATAGATGATGTTGCCTAGTCATCTATCTTTTTTTGTTGTATAATATAGTTATGAAAATAGAAGAGGCAATTAATAAATTTTTAGAATATATTGAATTTGAACTTAACTATAGCTCTTTAACTAAAGAAAGCTATGCAAGAGATTTATCTTTATATAAAGATTTTTTAAAGATGCAAAAAATAAATTATTTAGATATTAATAAAGAAGAAGTGATGAATTATTTAAAATATTTAGATAATTTAAAATTTACTAATAAAACTATTTCGAGACTTTTAAGTACACTTAGAAGTTTTTATAATTATTTAGTAGAAGTAAAATTAATTAGTAGTAATATTTATAAAAGAGTGAGAAATCCTAAAGTACCTAAAAAATTACCTAATTATTTGAGTATTGTTGAAATAGATACTATTATAGATGGAATAGATGAAGATAATGAGGAAGATATTAAAGAAAAGTTTATCTTTGAGTTATTATATTCAACTGGAATAAGAGTTAGTGAATGTGCTAGTATTAAACTAAGTGATATAGATTACCAAAATAAAACAATTAGAATTATGGGTAAAGGTAGTAAAGAAAGATTAGTTTATTATGGAGAGTCTTGTGAAAGATTATTAAATAAATATTTAAGTATTAGAAATAATTTAATAAAAGATGGGACAGAATACTTACTCGTTAATCAAAAGGGTAGCAAGATAAGTAGAGAAAGTATTGAATATATTATTGACAAAATTATTAAAAAATCATCTGTTAAACATAAAATATCACCCCATACTTTAAGACATTCTTTTGCAACACATCTTCTTGATAATGGGGCTGATTTAAAAAGTGTTCAAGAACTATTAGGACACGTTAATTTAAATACGACAGAAATATATACCCATATAAGTAATGAAAGATTAAGGAATGCTTATTTAATGTATCATCCGAATAAAAAACGTCAATAAATGTCAAAAATATTACATATTTTTTGGTGATAAATAAACCTTGTGATAAAATATTCTTTAGGAGGCTTATAAAATGGCAAAAAAATATGTTTATTTATTTAGCGAAGGTAATAAAGATATGCGTGAGCTTCTTGGTGGAAAAGGTGCTAATTTAGCCGAAATGACTAATTTAGGATTACCGATCCCTCAAGGTTTTACGATTACTACTGAAGCTTGTACAGATTACTATGCTAATGGTAAAGTAATCCGTGATGAAATTATTGATGAAATGCAAAATGCATTAAAGAAATTAGAGGAAATGGTTGGCAAAAAATTCGGTGATGTCTCTATGCCTCTTCTAGTATCTGTTAGAAGTGGGGCAAGAGCAAGTATGCCTGGTATGATGGATACTATTTTAAACTTAGGTTTAAATGATGTATCAGTTGAGGGCTTTGCAAAGAGTACAAATAATCCAAGATTTGCCTATGACTCATATAGAAGATTTATTCAAATGTATTCTGATGTTGTAATGGAAGTACCAAAAAGTTACTTTGAAAAAATTATTGATGAATTAAAAAGTGAAAAAGGCGTAACTTATGATAATGAACTTACTACAGAAGATTTAAAAGAGCTTGTTAAAAGATTTAAACAAGTTTATAAAGATAATATGAATGGGGAAGAATTCCCACAAGACGTTCAAGAACAACTCCTTGGGGCAGTTAAAGCAGTATTCCGTTCGTGGGATAATCCAAGAGCAATAGTTTATAGAAGAATGAATGATATTCCAGGTGATTGGGGAACAGCTGTTAATGTTCAAGCAATGGTCTTTGGTAATATGGGTGATACATCAGGTACTGGTGTAGCATTTACAAGAAACCCTGCCACTGGTGAAAAAGGTATTTATGGTGAATATTTAATTAATGCTCAAGGTGAAGATGTAGTTGCGGGCGTTAGAACACCACAACCTATTACAAGACTTGAAACTGATTTACCAGAATGTTATAAAGAATTTATGACTCTTGCTCAAAAGCTAGAAGATCATTATCGTGATATGCAAGATATGGAATTTACAATTGAAAATGGTAAATTATATTTCTTACAAACAAGAAATGGTAAAAGAACCGCTCCAGCGGCAATAAAAATTGCTTGTGATTTAGTTGATGAAGGAATGATTAGTGAAGAAGAAGCTGTTCTAAGAATTGAAGCTAAAAGTTTAGATCAATTATTACACCCTACATTTGATAATGATGCCTTAAAGAAAGCAGAAGTTATTGGTGAAGGACTTCCTGCCTCTCCTGGTGCTGCAGCTGGTAAAGTTGTCTTTACAGCTGAAGATGCTAAAAGAGAAGGTAAAGGTGGTAAGGGTGAAAGAGTTGTTTTAGTTAGACTTGAAACTACTCCTGAAGATATTGAAGGAATGGTTGCTAGTCAAGGTATTTTAACTGTTCGTGGTGGTAGAACTAGTCACGCTGCTGTTGTTGCAAGAGGTATGGGTACTTGCTGTGTAGCGGGATGTGGAGCAATTAAAATTGATGAAGCTGCTAAAACATTTACCCTTGGTGGACATACCTTTAAAGAAGGCGATTATATTTCTTTAGATGGTAATACTGGTAAAGTTTATAATGGTGATATTGAAACTAAAGATGCTACTATTACAGGTGATTTTGGCCGTATTATGGCTTGGGCTGATAAATATCGTAAATTAAAAGTAAGAACTAATGCTGATAATCCGAGAGATACTAAAAAAGCTGTTGAACTTGGAGCAGAAGGTATTGGTTTATGCCGAACAGAGCATATGTTCTTTGAAGCAGATCGTATTCCTAAAATAAGAGAAATGATTCTAGCTGATACAGTTGAAGAAAGAGAAAAAGCTTTAGATGCTTTAATTCCATTCCAAAAAGGTGACTTTAAGGCAATGTATAAAGAATTAAAAGGACTACCTATGACGGTTCGTTATCTTGATCCACCTCTACACGAATTCTTACCAACAACTGATGAAGAAATTAGTGAACTTGCTAAAGATATGGGTGTAAGTGTTGAAAAGATTAAAAATAAATGTAGTGAATTACACGAATTTAACCCAATGATGGGACACCGTGGTTGCCGTCTTGCCGTAACTTATCCAGAAATTGCCAGAATGCAAACAAGAGCTTTAATGGAAGCTGCTATAGAGGTTAAAGAAGAAGAGGGATATGATATTGTTCCGGAAATTATGATACCTTTAGTTGGTGAAGTTAAAGAATTAAAATTTGTTAAAGATATTGTTATTGAAACAGCCGAAAAAGTTAAGAGTGAGAAAAATAGCGATATGGAATATCATATTGGGACAATGATTGAAATTCCAAGAGCAGCAATTACGGCGGATAAGATTGCTACGGAAGCTGAATTCTTCTCATTTGGAACGAATGATTTAACTCAAATGACATTTGGTTTTTCTAGAGATGATGCTGCTAAATTCCTAGACAGTTATTATCAAAATAAGATTTATGAAATCGATCCATTTGCAAAACTTGACCAAACTGGAGTTGGAGAACTTGTTAAAATGGCTGTAGAAAAAGGTAAGAGTGTTAGACCAAATATTAAACTTGGTATTTGTGGAGAACACGGTGGAGAACCATCAAGTGTTGAATTCTGCCATAATATAGGTCTTACATATGTATCTTGTTCACCATTTAGAGTTCCTATTGCAAGACTTGCTGCTGCTCAAGCCGCAATCAAAAACGGGAGTAAAAATTAAAAATATTGATAAAGCCCGTATTTAAAAGGAAATTTGGGAGTTTGTGAAAAATTAAAATTTATTCCAAACCATTATTTATTGATATTTATATATAAATTAAAGACTATAATTGCTTATTTCATAGTATATTTTAGTCTTTTTTTGTGCTATATGCGACAAAGAAATGGAGGGATAAAAAATGCGATTAATTTATACTAAACCTAAGTTAAGAGATTTATCACAGGGGTCTAGGATAGCATTTGCTAGACAATTTAGGTTTATGACTCAAGATCAATTATCGGACAAACTTGGATTAACAGGAGAATGCAAAAGGAGAACAATGACAAGATATGAAAAGGGAATAAGAAATCCAAAAGATGATAGGACAAATGAAATATCAAGAATATTAAATGTTAGTTTTGATGCTATTAAAAAATATGATTTTAAAGAAGATATCGATATTATTTATACATTATTATGGCTTGAGGAATTAATTCCAAATTATCAAATAGAATTAGAGCCAATTTTCAATTTGTATGGAAAAAATAATTTAAATATAGATGGTTTTCTTGATGAATGGGAGAAAATGAGATTGAAAAGAAAAAAAAGATACATATCTTATGAAGAATATATAGAATGGAAATTAAATTATTCGATTGAAAATAAGGAGTTGTGAAATGAATAGTATTATTAAATTAGCAAGTATTGATTCTTTTAAAAATCACCCATATAAAGTAGAAAATAATGATTCTCTAAATGAATTAGCACAAAGTATTAAAGAAAATGGATTACTTAATCCTTTAATAGTTAGAAAGAAAAGTAATAATAGATATGAACTAATATCAGGTCATAGACGAAAATTAGCATTAGAATTAAACGGTGTGGAAGATGTCGAAGTAAATATTAAAGACTTAAATGATGATGAAGCCACTATACTAATGGTAGATTCCAATATGTATAGAGAAAAAATTTTACCATCCGAAAAGGCCTTTGCTTATAAAATGAAATATGATGCAATTAAACATCAAGGAAAATTGACTTGTGGCAATCGTTGCCACAAGTCAAGAGATGAAGTGGCTTCAAATTCTAAAGATTCATCAAGAACAATTCACAATTATATAAGGTTGACGTACCTAATTCCAGAATTATTGGAATTAGTAGATAATACTATAATGTATGATAGTAGAACTACTTTAACTATGGGAATGAAACCGGCAGTAGAATTATCGTATTTAAGTAAAGAGGAGCAAACTTTGGTATATTCTTTAATAATTTATGAAAGTGCTACTCCAAGTCACTCTCAAGCAATGGAGATTAGAAAATTAAGTAAAAATAATCAGTTAGATTTTGATTCTCTAGAAGATATACTTTGTCAAAAAAAAGGTAATCAAAATGAACAAATTTCCTTTAATAAAGATAAAATTGAATCAGTATTGCCTCAAGATTTGTTAAAGAGAGATAAAAGATATATAGAGCAATATATTATAAAAGCCATATTGAATTATAATGAATTATCAAAAAAAGAAGAAATAGATATTGGCTTGAGAATTAATTAGCACATAGTTTTATGTGCTTTTTTCAAGAAAGAAGGTGTACAAATTGTCAGTTTTTAAAATAGAAAAAAATAATAACTATACGGTTATGAGTAATTATCATTTAAGAGATAAAGAGTTATCTTATAAAGCAAAAGGCTTGTTATCGTTTATGCTATCATTACCCAAAGATTGGGATTATTCACTTGCAGGTTTATGTTCTATAAGTAAAGAAAGTAAAGACGGAATAAGATCTATATTAAAAGAATTGCAAGACCATCATTATTTGGAAATTGAAAAAGTGAGAGGAAAAAAAGGATACTTTGAATATAATTATTTAATATATGAAATTCCTCACTTTATTGATTTAGATAAAAGCAATAATAATCCAGGTATGGAATCTCCATATATGGATAGTCCAAATATGGGAAAACCAATACAAATAAATACTAATAAACAAATAGATAAAGATGATAAAACAAAAATATCATCTTTTTTTGTTCCTGAAGAACACAATAAATTAACGATTGAATTAATTAATCGAGGCTATATAAATGAAGAAGATATGCAAATATTTTATTATGATAAATTGTTTGAACAATTATTAGAAAACAATTCATATAAAGATTTAATTAAAATTATACACTATATTATTCCAAGAGTTATTCAAAGAGATTTTAGAGATGAGGACGGAAATACAATTGAAAATAAGTTTGGGTACTTCAAAAATTCTATTATAAGTAATATAAATAAATTAAATATAGAAGAAACCGATGATTTATGGAATGATGAAAGTGATCTTTTTTATAAATCATTATAAAAAATATTAAGAGTTGATGTTTGAAGCAATGATAGAAAAAATATATTATTAATAGCTTTACAATTAAGATTTTTATTGTTTTAGAAGTATAAATTAATAAATTTATTGAATAATAAATATTTTATTTAGATATTGAAATATTATGTCTATAATTTAGTTTAAAGACTATTTAAAAAATTCTAATTATGATATAATATTTATCAAGGATTTTTGGAGTGATTTTGTATGGGACTATTTAGTTTTTTATTAGGATTAAATGAAACAATTAATGAAACAGAAAAAAAAGAAAAGCAAAAAAAGCTAGAGCAGGAAATGAATTGGAATAATTTTGATGATTATGAAAAAGAGGAAATTAGAAAAGGAAACTATGATATTTATAATTTTGAAGATTCAATGGATGAAGATTTAGATGAAGATGATTATTATTCAGAAGATGATAAATAAAACTTTATTTAAAATTTAGGGAGTAATATGAATAAATTGTTTGTAGATACAAATGCTTTTGAAAAAATAGGATATAATTTTTCTGAAAAAAATTTAATAATTAAAACGTTGATACAAAATGTTAGAGATAAAAAATATGAATATTATAGTTTAAGTGTCATTGATGGCGAAATTAGTTCGCATTTAAATCAAAGAGGAGATCAAGAATATAAATTAATATCTAATAGAAAATGGATTAAAAAATATATTTCAGATGAAAAGATAAGGGAACATTGTTATAAAGATCTAGTTGATTATAACAATTTTAAGATAAATATTTCGGCAAAAAAATGTGATATTTCTAGTGTTAATTCAGAAGAAATTTTTAAAAAATATTTTAAAGTTGAATATCCTTTTGAAAATAGAAAAGAAAAGCGAAAAGAGTTTCCAGATGCTTTTATAGTAAGCTATGTTAATAGTATAGAAATTAGTAATAATGAAGAAATATATTTTGTTACGAATGATAAAGGCATAAAAAATGCTTTAAAGGAAGAAATTGAAGTATTTGATGATTTAAACGAGTTTTTAGCTAAAATAAATAATGCATCACCAGATGTAATCAATAAAATAAAAGACTGCATAAATAATAAATTAAAAGATATTCAAGAAGAATTATTAAATAAAATTGAATTAAAGAGTATAGACTTAAATTATGAAAATTTACAATTAGATAATTTAGTTATTCAAAAAATTACAGATATTGATATAATAAGTCATAAAGATAAACAATTTTTTGTGAATTGTAAATGTGATTTTTTAATATTAGATGGTGAATTTATTTGTGAAGACTATACTAAATCTTATAGTTCAATGGATGATATAGATTTTTTTGTATTAAATAGACTTTTAATTAGTGATTATGAATTTTCAATTATTGTAAGCGAAACAGAAGAAGATTATAAGATAGAATTTCAAGAAAAATATGTTTTTCCAATTACCTATGAATTAATGCAAGAAATAAGTTTATGTAATTATTATGATTATGATGGCGAAGATGAGTGGGCACAGGATTAATTATTAAAAAATATGAGATAAATATTAAAAATATTGTTATATAATGTTATAATATAATTAAAAGATATAGTAGAGACAATAGGTGATAAATATGAATAATGATTTAACTTTTTTTACTAATGAACCAGAAAGAAATTTAAATGAAAGATTTAACAAAATTTTGAAAAGAGATACACAATTCTTTGATGTGTTGGTTGGATATTTTAGAGCTAGTGGATTTTATTTACTACAGGATTCACTAGATAATGTTGAAAAAACAAGAATTTTAATTGGAATAAATACGGATGAACAGGTATTAAAATTATATAAAGAAAGTCAAATGTCTATTGATGAAATAAATTTAAATACTTATGAAAGTAAGTTATTTTATAAAAATAAATTGAAACAAGAATTTGAAAATTCTGATGATTCTGAATGTGTAGAAATTGGAGTTCGTAAATTTATTGAATTTATCAGAAATGGAAAATTAGAGATTCGAGTATATTCAAAGCAACCTATTCACGCCAAAGTTTATGTTATGAGAAATTATAATGATTGTGCAGATTATGGAAAAGTTATAACAGGTTCTAGTAATTTTTCATATAACGGATTATTAAATAACCTTGAATTTAATGTTGAGTTAAAGAATCGTGGAGATGTGGAATTTGCATACACTAAATTTGAAGAATTGTGGAAAGATTCTATTGATATAAGTCAAGAATGTATTGATACTATTGAAAAAGATACTTGGATAAAGAATGATATTACTCCTTATGAAATGTATTTAAAATTTTTATATGAATATTTTAAAGAAGAAATTAATGATGATCAATCATTTAAATTTAAAACAAATGAATATTTGATAGAAGGATTTAGACCACTTCAATATCAAATGGATGCAGTTATACAGGCAAAAAAAATGTTGGAAAAACATAATGGGGTATTTATATCAGATGTAGTTGGCCTAGGAAAAACGTATATGTGTGCGTTATTAGGAAATGAACTATCTGGAGGTAAATTATTTTTAGTTCCCCCTGTATTAGTTGATTACTGGAGAAAAGTTTTAAGATCATTTGGAGTAAGAAATTTTGAGGTTTATTCTAGTGGTAATTTAAGAAAAATTAGTGAAGAAAAATTATATAGAACTTTTTCATATATTTTTGTTGATGAAGCTCATAAATTTAGAAATGATAATACAGATAATTATACCTATTTATCCGAAATATGTGCTAATAAAAAAATTATTTTAATTACTGCAACCCCACAAAATAATTATGTTACTGATATTGCTAATCAAATGTATTTATTTGAATCAAAAACTAACTCTACTATTCCAGGTGTTAGAAAATTAGAACAATTCTTTTTAAATCTGAAATCTGAAGTTAATAAACATAAGAAAGGTACAGATGATTATTTTAATGCCCTTGAAACAGCTTCTTGTAAAATTAGAGATAGAGTTTTAAGAGAAGTAATGATAAGAAGAACAAGAACAGAAATACAAAATAATTATAAAGAAGATTTAGAAAAGCAAGGATTAACTTTTCCTAAACTAAACAATCCAATTAAGGAAACTTACGAATTTGATGAGCAAACTGAAAAAATATTTGAGGAAACTATAAATTTAATAAAAGAGTTAACTTATTCTCGTTATAAACCCTTAACTTATGTTAAAGATAAATTTTTGACTAGTGAAATGAATACCTTATTGACGGGGCAAAGAAATATGGGTGCTTTTATGAAAGGAACTTTAATAAAAAGATTAGAAAGTAGTAAATATGCTTTTACAAAAACATTAACTAGATTTATTGAATCTCACGAAAGATTTATTAAAATGTATAATAATGGCGAAGTATGGATTAGTAGAAAATTAAATGTTGATGATTTATTAGATCGTGAAGATTTTGAAGTTCTTATTGAAGGCAAAGAAAAAGGAAATGCATTTTCTTTTAAATCTAATGAATTTAAAGATAATTTTATAGAAGACTTAATAAAAGATTTAAATATTTTAACTTGTTTAAAAGAAAAATGGGAAGAATTGAATAGTGATTGTAAATTAGAATATTTTTTAGACTTATTAAGAACCGATAAAAATTTAAAAAATAAAATTATTATATTTACTGAATCAAAAGAAACAGCAGAATATTTATCACAAAATATTCAAAAAAAATTGAATAGAATGGTTATATTATTTTCTGGATCTATGAGTGATAACATAAAAAATGAAATTAGGAACAATTTTGATCCGAATGTTGATTCGGAACTTGCGAAAGATGAATATGATGTTTTAGTTACCACTGATGTATTAGCAGAAGGAATGAATTTACATAGAAGTAATGTAATAATAAATTACGATTTACCTTGGAATCCTACTAAAATAATGCAAAGAGTGGGTCGTATCAATCGAGTTGGAACAAGATATAAAGAATTATTTGTATATAATTTTTTCCCGACTTCTAATTCAAATGATTTGATTCATCAAAATGAAAACATTATTAGCAAAATTCAAATGTTTCATAATATATTAGGTGAAGACTCTAAATTCTTAACGGATGAAGAAAATGTATCTACGCACGAATTGTTTAAAAAAATGACTACTATAAATGATGAAGATGAAACAGGTTTAAATACTGAATTGAAATATTTAAAATTAATAAGAGAAATTAGAGATAAAAAACCAGAATTATTTAGTAAAATTCAACAAATGCCTAAAAAAATTAAAATTGCTAGAAAAGGTCAAGATGAAGAATTATTAACTTTTTTTAGAAAGGGATATGTTAAAAAGTTTTATTTATCTAATCAAAGTAATACCGATGAAATAACTTTTGATAATGCAATTGAAATGATTAAAACTACTCCAGAAGAAACAGCAGAAACTATTAATTCAAAATATTATATACTATTGAATAAAAATAAAAATTCTTTTGATAATTTTGAATTAGAAGAAAATCAAGAGGAATTTACTAAAACTGAAAAAAGAAAAGGAACAAGCAATGCTAAAAATATTATTTATATTTTAAAAGAAGCATTAAAGTCAACAGATATTTTAACGGATGAAGAAATTGATAAAGGAAATAAACTAATAAAATTGTTGCAAAATGGTGAATTGCCTACAAAAATGTTAAAAAATGCCAATAAAATGATTCAAATAAATGTAAAATCAAAAAGTGATTTGATAAAATTTTATAAAGACTTTTATGCATCAATTCCATCTACATATTTTGATTTAGAAGAAAAAAAGAACGAAGAAGAAAATATAATAACAAGAGAAATCATATTATCTGAATTGTTTGTTAAGTAAGGAAGTGAATGCAAGTGGATCAAAGAGAAAAAGAATATCTAAATATTTTAACAAAGAGATTTGAAGAAAATAATTATATTGACTTTGTAAAAGATTTGCTAAATCTAAGTCAATTTGATATATCTAATAATATTGATGAACGAAAAGATATTCCTAATCAATATAGAGGCAATATAGATTATTATAAATATATTGCTAAATACAATGATGGACTAAATACTATTGGTATATTGATAGTTAAACTTAGCAATAGTACTTCAACAAATGCAAGAACTTCTCAAAGAAATTTTATAGCTACTATCTTATCTAAATATGATTTAGATGCATCTTTAGTAGCATTTTATTCTGAAACTGAAACTAATTGGAGATTATCATTTGTAAAGAAAGAAGTAAATTTTACAGATAAAGGTTTTAAAATTGAACTGACACCTGCAAAAAGATATTCTTATTTAGTAGGTGAAAATGAGTCAGTTCACACAGCACAAGAATTTTTACTAAAACTGTTGAAAATAAATGACAGAAAAATTAAACTTGAAGATATTGAGCAAGTATTTGATGTAGAAAAAGTTACAAAAAAATTTTTTGAAGAATACAAAGAAAAATATTTACAACTTAAAGAGTACCTTGATAAAAATGAAGATTTTTTAACTGAATCCAAAAAATCAGATTTTACATCTGTTGAATTTGCAAAAAAATTAATGGGTCAAATAGTTTTTTTGTATTTTTTACAAAAAAAAGGATGGCTTGGAGTACAACTTGTACCAAATGAATTAAATTTGATTGAGTATAAAGAGTTATATAATAATATTGATAGTGTTTCTCAAAATCTTTTAAATAAATTTTATGAAAAGCAGGAAAATTTTTATGTAATTAGTAAAACTGAATTAAAAGCAACAGATTCTGTAGAAGATATAATAAATTTGTCTAATTTATTTAAAGGAACAAGTTATGATAAAAATTGGGGAACTGGAAAAAAAGATTTTATCCGTTCTATATACAAACAAGCAATTAAAGAACATAAAAATTTTTTTGATGATTATTTAGAACCATTTTTTTATAGAGGACTAAATGAAAAAAGAGAAAATCAATTTTTCCCATTATTTAATTGTAAAATTCCATTTTTAAATGGTGGACTATTTGAACCTTTAAATAATTATCGCTGGTCTAGTGCTTATTTTAATATTCCTAATAGTATGTTTAGCAATGATACCAAAGATGGCATTTTAGATTTTTTGGATCTTTATAACTTTACTATTGATGAAGAAGAACCATTAGAAAAAGATGTTGCAGTTGATCCAGAAATGCTTGGTAAAATATTTGAAAACCTACTAGAAGTGAATGATAGAAAATCAAAAGGAGCATTTTATACTCCTAGAGAAATCGTATATTATATGTGTCAAGAATGCTTAGCACAATACTTAGTTAAAAATGTAAATATATCTTATGATGAAATAATAGAATTTATTAAATATGGTGATTTAATAACTCAATTAGATTGGGAACAACATATCACAAAAAATTCAAATTCTTATTTAATAGGTAAGAGTATTTATGATAATGTTTTAAAAATTGATAATGCACTAATAAATGTTAAAATTGCAGATCCAGCAGTTGGTTCTGGTGCGTTCCCATTAGGAATGCTTACTGAAATATCAAAAATACGCAATAATTTATCCACATACATTATGATTCAAAATGATGAAAAAGAAATAAATATTAATAAATTAACTAATAATGAGCAATTAAAGAGAAGTTTATTTGATATTAAATTACAGACCATTGAAAATTGCATTTATGCGGTTGATATTGAATCTAGTGCAATAGACATTACGAAATTAAGATTATGGCTGTCTTTAATAGTTGATTATCCAAATGATGCGGAACCTAGACCATTGCCTAATTTAGATTGTAAAATTATGCAAGGAAATAGTCTAGTTGAGTCGTTTGAAGGCGTTCCACTTTTCAGCGAAAAAATTCTTTCTAATAATCTTAAAAATTATAAAAGAAAAGAATCTGATATTAATTTTGTAAGCGATATTCATATTCAGCAATCATTTCAGTTTGATGAAAATTCTATTAACTTGAATAGCTATATTGAAAAAATGCTAAATTTACAAAAAGAATATTTTAGAACATCTGATAATAAATTGAAAAAAGAATTAAAAAATAAAATTGACTTGATTCAATTTGGTATGATAGAAGAATCGTTAAAGAATAATTCAGATAAATTATTAAAATTTAAAGATGAAGAGAAGAAGAAAAATAAATCGTGGTTTATTTGGAAATTAGAGTTTTTTGATGTTTTTAAAAATAATAATGGTTTTGATATTGTTATAGGTAATCCACCATATGTTCAACTTCAAAAAGATAGTGGTAAATTAGCGAATGAATTAGAAAGTCAAGGATATAAAACTTTCACTAGAACTGGGGATATTTATTGTATTTTTTATGAGAAAGGACTTGAATTATTAAAAGAGAACGGAATAGAATGCTTTATTACATCCAATAAATGGTTAAGAGCTGCTTATGGCGAAAAATTAAGAGGTTTTTTAAGTAAATATAATCCATTAATGTTAATAAATTTTTGTGGTAATAAAGTTTTTGAATCAGCGCAAGTTGATGTAAATATTTTATTAACTGAAAATTCAAAAAATAAAAGAAATACTAAAACTGTTGAAATACACGATAATTATAAGGGAAATTTAGAAGATAATTTAAATAATAATTTTGTTGAAAATTCCTATATTGATAATTCTAATTGGATATTAATGACTAACATTGAAAGCAATATAAAGAATAAAGTTGAAAAATACGGTAAAAAATTATTAAATTGGAATATTAGAATAAATCGTGGATTATTAACTGGATTTAATGATGCATTTATAATTAATAATAATACTTATAATTATCTAATAAATCTAGATGAAAATAACAAAAATGTTATTAAACCAATTATTCGTGGCAGAGATTTAGAACAATATAAATGTAATTTTTCTAATTTATATATGATTGTTACTCATAATGGATATGGTAACACAAAAAGAATTGATATAAACGATTTTCCAACTATTAAATCATATTTAGATCAATTTTATGATAAATTAAAAAAAAGATATGATAAGGGTGATACACCTTATAATCTTAGAAATTGTGCTTATATTGAGGATTTTGCTAGTCCTAAAATTATGTATAGTGAAATAGTAAAAAAACCACAATTTTATTATGATGAATTAGGATATTATCCTGAAGCAACAACGTTTATTATTTCAGGCGAAAAGTTAGAATATTTAATATGTGCATTAAATTCAAAACTTATAGGAAATATATTTAAATCATTTTATGCAGGAGGCGGACTTGGTGAAAAGGGTTATAGATATAAAAAAGCATTTTTAGTAAATTTGCCTTTACCAACGATAACAGAAGATGAATATCAAAAATTTAAAGAATACTTAAAAAATATTAATGATAAATTAAATAATAATTTATCATATAAAGAAGAATTATTAGAAATTGATGACTTTTTATGTGCAAAATATCATTTTACCGATGAAGAAATACAATATTTAATTAAGATATCAGAATGAAAAAAGAAATGATATATATTAAGGAGAAATTTATGAAAAAAGCAGAAAATAAAAATGTTAAAAAGTTATATGGGCCTATTAGTTCTATAAGAACAGTTTCAATTAAAGTATATATCAATGATAAATTAGAATATGACGGTATGGTAGAAGATGCTCCCGCAAATATTAAAAAAATGAAATATTATGATATAAAAATCGAGATAGGCGGTATTACTAATCTATATGTTGATAAAGACAATAATTAAATGGGTGTTTGTATGGTTGAAATTGAATTAAAAAAAATCTTATTAGAAAAGGGCATTATCAAGTTTAAACTTTATTCGTTAAATTACACGATTCAAAATAAGGATGGTGGAGTAGTAATTTTTGTTGATTCATATAAATACAGCGAGAAAAGTTATAATAATATAGATGAATTATTAAGAACTTATAAAGTTTATAATGAGCCTCTTATTGATATTATAAAAAACATAAAATTGATTAATTCTTGAAAATTTATAGTCCGTATTTATCTATAATATAATAGAAAAATTGTTCTAATTCGGCTTTAGCAGATTTAGGTAAATTAGAAGATTGTAGCTGTTCCGGTATTTCTAGTTTTGAAGTGGCTTTTTTGGTTCTTATAAATGTTACTTTCTTTTCTTTCAAATATAATTTTTTAATTCTATATCCATTTTTTAGCCAACTACTAGCAATCGAACCATTTTTTGATTGTCGCCAATAACTATCATATTTATAAAGGGAATTGCATAATTTATTATCAATAATTTTTTCAATCTCGCTAAACTTTAATTGAAAAGAATATTTATTACAATTAGTAAAGTAGTCATAAAGTTTTGAATATTTATTTTCTTTTCTAAAAAAATTTGATAATGTTGGGTCATTAATTTCTTTTAATATTTCTTCAACATTGATTTTTGAATTTTTATCTAAATTAGAGTTAATAAATACAAGTTCATCGTAAGCACAATAAGAGTGAATATAAGCCATATTTTTAATGGTTGTGTCTTTAATACAAGGGTTTTTAATTACAATTTTTTTGGGTTGATCTGGCTTAATTGATTTATTACAATAGTAACATTTTCCATCTTGTCTATTCCAAATAGTTTTAAATTTTCCACTTATTCTATTAATTTCTTGAATTTCATTTCTATTATCAAAGTATTCTTTATCTAAATATACATTTTGTTTTGTATCAAGATGACTAGGTTTAATCAATACAATATCGGATAATTGAATAATTCTTATACTTTTATTTGTTGGTAAAGAAAAAATAAACTTGTTATTTTCTTTAAACCAATATTTTTTAGTTAATTGAGCAGTTGTTTTATTAGGGTACATTTGATGCATTAATCTTAAAATTAAAGCATTTACAACAACATCAATGTGTTTAAATGTATCGGTTGCCTCCGTCACTTTTTGATATGTTGCCCATCCGATTAGTTTTGAATTTAGAGTTTGAATTAGATTTTTTTGCGACCACCTTTTTGGATTGTTTAATATTAATTCCATTAAATCATTTTCTAGTTTCATTATAGATTTTTCCGATGGAATAGAATGAGCCTGATCTTCTTTTTTAAAATAAAATCTTGATAAAAATTCAAAACCCTCAAATACGTTTTTAATTTGTGTTTTAGATTCCGATAATTTTAAACCTCTTAATCTCAAAAAATCTTCAATAACTCGTTTAAATTTCAATGCATCATCTTTACTTCTAGCAGTAACTAAAATGTCGTCGGCAAATCTTATTACATATCCTTGCCAATAATCGGAAACTTTATCTCCCTGTAAATCGTATAATAACTTTTGAAGTCCATCTAGTGTCATATTACCAAGAATAGTTGAAATATTACAACCGAGTGATATTCCAACATCAGTAGGGAAAACTTCATTGTTAAAAACTATACCTGCTTCAATAAACTCTCTTAAAACTGGCTTTGACATTGGTATATTGTTTAAAAGCCATTTGTGAGAAATTGAATCATAATAAGATTTAACATCACAAATTAATACAAACATAGGGAAGTCCTTTTCATTTAAAAAATTAATAATAAGTGAGTGAACATCAAACGTGGATCTACCTTTTCTAAAAGCAAATGATTTTCTATCAGCAGTTGCCTCGGAAATTGGATCTAATGCAAACATATATAATATTTGCATAGCCCTGTCAAAAATAGTAGGAATATTTATTCTTCTTTCTTTACCATTTTTAGAATCTTTAATAATGAATCTTTTAAATGGCTTGGCTTTATAGTTTTTTGGGTTTAAAGATAATGTTGCTTTCATTTTTTCGACCGGTGTTAGCCATTTAACATTATCAATACCACTTGCCGAGTTTAAATCTTCGGAAACTTTTTTAACTGCTAATGCTTTAAAAGATAAACAATTAGTTATTTTAATACTTAACTCTTTTACATTATCTTTTTGATACTTAAAAGCGGCTTTACTTAATTGACATTGCATTTCAAGTAAATTACTTTCGATTTTATCCCAGTTAAACGAATTCCACATTTTTTCTAAAATCTCATCAGGAAAGTTCATTTTTAACCTTTTATATCTATATCCAGTAGAATAGGATAGTGGTCGGAACAATTAATGTTATTTAGTATAGTAGATTCAATTATTTTATCTCGCAAATAGTTCGATATGAGAAAATAATCAAGCCGATAGCCAACTTTTTTGTTTTTTAAATACCAAGTACAAAATTTTTCTATATTTTGATTACCATTTTTGTAAATAAAAGAATCAGTATATCCACGAGTTAAAATGCTTTGAAATATATCTAATTCGTTATCAATAAATTCATTGTTATTTTTTAATTTTTTTAAATCAGTATTAAAATCACCACATATAATTAAAGGTTTTAATTTTTCTAAAGTAGAAATATGATTATATAAAAGGTCATCCCAGTTCATTCTATAATTTTGTCTATCCAAGTTTGATTTGGAATTTGGAACATATACGTTTATTAATATAAAATCTTTAAATTCCAAAGATAAAATTCTTCCTTCGGCATCAAAATTATCATTTAAAAATCCCTCAATAATTTTTAGAGGTTTAATTTTAGTAAATATAGCAACTCCGGAATAGCCTTTTTTGTTACAAAAACTCCAATAACTATAATAATTGTTAATATTTAAGATATTTGTTTGACATTTAATCTCTTGAAAGCATACAATGTCAGGGTTTAAAGAAAAAATATTATTTGTTAGTCCTTTTTCAATACAAGACTTCAAACTGTTTACATTTAGTGAAACAACTCTCAATTTAATACCTCCCAAAGCACCCCTTTTATAAATTCTATTTCTTATTTTTAATTATTTTTTTTAAATTCCGAATATCTTTTTTTAAATTTCTTTCTCTTCTAATATGTTCGTTTCTAAATTCTTTTATATCTTTTTTTGATACAAACACATAATCTTTATATTTATTATAATCAGAATCATCGGGGTTTAAAAACATAATTATAAATAATAAAAATACGTTAATAATTGCAATACTTAATATTATGATGCCTAGTATATTAGATATGTTTTTCAAACTATTTATACTTTCTATACTTAAAGTGCCATTATTTATTTTAGCATTTAAATATGTTAAAACAATAATTATAATTATACATATAGATAAAAATATAATCATAATTTTTGTAAGTAACAAACTGAATTTTTCATTTTTTGAGTAATCATTATTTTCCATCACAATTATCCACCATACCTCTTTATTTTACCACTATTTAAATTACTATTTTAGTTTAAATTAATAAAAGATTATATTATTTGATTATCCATTTTTTTTGAATACGATCATAAGTAATCAAATTACTATCTTTTATCTTTTTAAAATATCTTCTAATAGTCCTTTCGTTCAAATTATATTTTCTTGCTAAATTTTTTTGAGTAACATTACAATTATTTATTTCGTTAAAAATATCATCTATTAAATTCTTTGTCTTGTTCATCAATTATTTTTCCTAATTCCATAATAGTGTCTTTATCACTTTTTCGTTGATTATTTAACATATTTATCAATTCTACTAACTTTTTATTATTGTTATGTTCATTCCAAAGCAATAACAAAAAAATAAAAATAATTAATAAAATTCCAATAATTTCGATAATAAAAGAATTTTCTAAAATAAACATTTCTAAAGTTTTAGTTATCATTAATATCACCCTAATCTAATTATAACACACATTTACTAATAGACCCACACTTTTATTAATAATTTTGTTTTAAATGGGAAAATTATTGTTGGTGATAGTAGTATGATTGGAAATAATTTAAAATATTGTAGAGAAGAATTAGAAATGACACAAGAAGAACTAGGATATGTCTTTGGCGTTAGTAAGAATACTGTATCAGGTTGGGAAAATGCTCACGATACGATGCCTTTTAATAAACTGATAAAATTTTGTAATTTGTATGGATATTCATTAGATTATGTTTGTGGTCTTTCTAGGAAAAATACAAAGTATGAAAAAATTAATGTAAATAAGCAAATGATAGGTAAAAAGTTAAAAGAATTAAGAACTAAATTAAATTTATCACAACAAGCATTAGCCGATGATTGTAATTTTTCTCAATCAACTTATAGCACATACGAAAACGGCAAATTTTTAATTAATTCAATAACAATATATACAATTTGTAAAACTTATAATGTTTCTATGGATTATTTAGTAGGAAGAACAAATAATAAAGACTTAAAATAATATAAAAAGATTAGTTATAAATTGACATTTTACCTAATTTATACTATTATATAAGCAATTTTTAAGGAGTGATTTTGTTGGATATAAGGGGTAATTTAACGTTGCTTTATGATTTTTATATTGTTGCAAATGCAAAAAGTTTCAATAAAGCCGAAGAAATAAGTAATTTATCGGCTTCAAACTTGAGTAGAAGTGTAAAAAAATTAGAAGAAAATTTACAAGTTAAATTAATAAATAGTAATAATAAAGGTTTCCAATTAACTCTTGATGGCGAAAAACTATTTAAACAATTAGATAGTTTATTTAATGAATTTAATAGTTTTATAGATAGTAATATTAACGATAATGATATTAATCTTGTTGGTAGTATAAATATAGGAACTACTAGAAATATTGCAGATAATTTTTTAGAAAAATATATTACAATATTTCACAAACAATATCCTAATATAAAAATCAAAATCACGATAGATAGTGCTAGTAATATTAACAAATATTTATTAGACCATAAGATTGATGTTCTAATTGATTATATGCAACAAATCAATTTTACTGAAAAGTATGATTTAAAAACTCTTGCTTTAGGAAGGTTTCAAACTTGCTTTGCATCATCCCAAGACTTTTATAATAAAAATGGTAAAAAAATAAAAAGTATTAATGATTTAAAAAATTATGATATAGTTATTCCTGGAGCAAGCCGAAGAAGACAAATGTTAGATGCTTTATTACAATCAAAAAATCTTGAACTTAATCCAATTTGTGAAATGCCTGATTCTAAATTAATGGCTGATTTTATAAAATCAAATGATTGTATTGGCTACTTTATTAAAGAAGAAGTTGATAGTTACGATTTAAAAGAACTTAATTTAGATGAGGAACTTCCTAAAAATGAAATAGGTATAAGTTATAATAAAAATACTATCAACAATATTACTAAAAAGTTTATAGAGTCGGTTTTAAATAGTAATTAAAACTGGCTTTTTAATAAGGTAAAGGTGGTACAAAATGATATGCTTAAAAAATATAACTGATGAAGATTTAGGAATGAAACCAATAAAGTTTGAAAACCCTAGACGCCGTTACGGAGCAAGAGGAATTATTTTTAATGATGAATATAAAATTGCAATTTTGTATAAAGAAAATAAAAATGAATATAAGTTAGTTGGTGGTGGAATTGAAAAAGATGAAGATCCAGTTGATGCATTTATAAGAGAATCATTAGAGGAAACTGGTTATGAAATTTCAATAGATGAAAGTTTAGGAACAATCGAAGAATTAAAATCATATGATAATTTTATTCAAACCTCTTATGTATTTGTCGCTCACGTTGTTAAAAAACTTCATAGCCCGAATTACACAAAGCAAGAATTAGATGAAGGTGCTAAATTACTTTGGCTTGATTATGATATTGCAATGAAAAAAATAAAAGAATGTGAAAAAGATTTAAAAAGTTCTAAATATGATGGCGATTTAAGTATTTATCATACAAGATTTATTATAAAGCGAGATTATAACATATTAAAATACTACAAAATTAATTATTATTAATTGGCTTTGCAAATTTGATAATACACGTTGCAAAATTTATAATTTACAAAAAGTCAATAATTAAAATATAATAAGGCCTACAAAAGGGAGGTCTTTTTCAATGAATAAAGCAATTGGTTATATTTTAGACAATAAAGAAGATATAAATAAAAAAATGTTTAAAAATAATGATACTATTTCCGTTGCTTTAATAGGCATTGGGCCTCACGCAAAAAGAATTTATTTAAATTACTTAAAAAAACATCATATTAATTTAGCATTAGTAGTTGAATTAAATTCCAAGAAAGATGTAACAAAAAAATATTTAACGGAAATGGGATTTAATCATACTAAATTATTTACTATTGATGATAGTATAAAGGACAATTTGCATTTGCCTTCAAAAGAATCAAACGATTTATTAGTGGTATGTAATTTATTAGAAATAACACATATTATAGTGGCAACTGAACCTAAAGCCCATTATATGTATATCGAATTTGCTTTAAAAAATAATATTCACGTTTTATCAGACAAACCAATTTCCGTAAATAAAAATATGACTAGTATAAAAAGTATTAATGATATTAAAAACCAATATTATGAGTTATTGGAACTATCAAAAAATTCAAGTGGTATGTGTAAAATAATGTGTCAAAGACAATATCATAAAGGCTATGAATATGTAAAAAAACTTCTTAATGATGTTGTTAAAAAATATAATATTCCAATTACATATATAGACATTTATCATTGTGATGGAAACTGGGAAATGCCTCACGATCTTAATAAAGAAAATCATCCATATAAGTATGGATATGGTAAGTTATTCCATAGTGGTTATCATTTTATCGACTTATTAAGTGATTTTCTTAAAATAAATATGCAACTAGGTGGTACTAAAAAAATAACTAAAGGAGAAGTTTATAGTAATTGTTTTACACCATTAGATGAGTTAAATGTCTTTAATATAGAAGATTATAAAACTATATTTAAAAATCAAATTATTCCTGAATTTTATAATGATAAGCGAAACTTTGAATTTAAAAAATATGGCGAAAAGAATTATTATGGATTAATGAAATTTACAAATGACTATAATGAAACTATTACAAATGTAAACCTTAATTTATTGCATTATGGATTTTCAAGACGGGGTTGGATTCAATCAAAAGACTATTATAAAAATAATGGAAGAATAAGACACGAAAGAATAAATATACAAGTTGGAACTTTATTAAATATTCAAATACATAGTTACCAATCAAAAGAAATAAAAGATAGATTAGATGATATGGCTTTAGAAGAACAAACAGGCGGGTTAGAACATTTTGATATAGATATATATAGAAATGTTGATGTAATTGGTGGAAAGCCTTTTGAACGAGTAACTTTAGGTAGTTTATATACTGACAAAGAAAAAGAAAATATTTTAGGGTATAATGAACTTTCAAGAGAAGTATATTTAAGTAAATTTTTAAAAGGAAATTGTAAAAAAGGCGATATTAAAGATCAAGCATTAGGAATTGAAATATTATCAAGTTGTGCTTTAGGAATTCATAATCATTATGCCAATAGTGAACATAAAGAAAAAATTAATATAAATGATGCTTTTAATAAAAATATTAATATAGATGATTTAAAAAGTTATTCTAACAAAAATAATTATGACGATAAGATAAAGAAACTTATTTTTGATAAAAATTATCAAAAAGAGGGTTATGATGTTGAATTAATAGGTTTTGATATTAATAATAAATGGGAATTGTCTTTAAATATTAGTATATATGACGAAATTGCACCATCATTATTAAGAAGAGAATTTTCTAATAAATTATTTTATAATATATATAAAAAATATTTAGAATATTTAGTTAAAAATAGAACACTTGAAAAGATAGTTAAAATTATAAAGAAGAAAAATTAGACTATTATTAGACTAACATTAGACTGATTTTAGACTAAAGTTAGACTGATTTTAGTATAGACATTAGAATTTTAATGAGTATAATTAGTTACAATGAATTTAATTCTGGAAAGAGAAATAAATTCATTTTTTTTAATGTTTTTATAAATGTCGCTTGACATAAACACCGCATTAAATTAAAATAAATGGCAATTATTGGAAATATTGCTTAGAAGGAGGGTATAATGGATATTTTGACTTTAGATAAAATATTAGACTTGCCTAATGAAGTTCTAAAAACATCAAAAAAATATGATGAGTTTTCGGAACCTTTAAGAAAAAGTGTAATTGACCAATATAATATTAAAGAAATAAAAGAAGAAATTACTAAAAAGTTTAATAAATTTAAAGATGCAAAATATTATTATAATTTTCAATTAGAGCAGTTAATTAATCTAGTTCCTGATTATGCTTTAAAAGATTATGAAACAAGTAAGTCAACTGAAAGTAGTGTAGAAAATATTGTTCAAAAGCAAGAAGATGGAAAAATTTGGGTTAGTATTTTTTACAAGACTTTAATTCACGTTTCGGCAAAATTGACATTAAATGAGGCTATTTATTTAGTAGATTCATTTTTTAGAAATAAGTCGGAAGAATTTATTGCTGAAAGATTACATATTTGTAAGCAAACATTGCAGGGAATTAAAATGAGTTGTTTAGTCAAAGTTTGGCTTGAATTAAAAACATTAAATGATAGTATTTAACTATCTTTTTTTATTTGGAGTAAAGGAGGTAAGTATGGAAAAATATTTAAAAAATTATGAATTTAAAATTTCATATTATAAGTATCTAAATTTTTTATCCAAGTTACATTTATTTGACCTAGGATAGCGTGAAAAACAATGCTTTAAAATTGTGGTATAATATTAATAAGTAAAGGAGTAATTTGTTTGAAAAAGGTACTATTTATTTTTATAGCCATTTTAGTAATAATTTCAACTGGGTGTAGTAATAATAAGAATATGAATAACAATATTACTGAAAAAGCAGTTTTTAAAGAAGATGATTCAACAAGTGAAGAACAAGTAACTACTAAAGATATTCAAGATATTGAAAATAATGATGATGAAGAAAAAGAAGAAACAACAAAAGAAGACGATACTTTAATTGAGGAACTACCAAAAGATACCGAAGATAAAAAAGCAACTGACAAACAAGTAGATAGTAAAATAGAAGATAATTCTAGTAAAAAAGATGTAAATAGTTCCAATGTAAAAGATGAAAGTCAAATAGAAAATAATCAAGAAAAGCAAGAAATAAACGAAGATGCAAATAAAAATGATGAAGTTGTTGAAGAAAATACGGATACTGAACTCGATAAAAATATTGTTGAAAAAGAAGATTATCATAATACTGCCGAATACAAAGAATGGAAAAAAATTTATCGATATTCTTCAAATGATGAGTGTTCTAAGGCTTGTGATGATGTTGCAAGTGAATTGTTTTCAAAAGGATTAAAATTTAAAAACTTAATGTGTTCAAGCGGAGCGTATGAAAATGAATCAGGTTATAAACTTGTTATTTTCTTTGCGGATGGCACGAACGAAATATATACAACCTAAAATGGTTGTTTTTTTATGGAAAGAAGGTAAAATATGAAACAAAAATTAAAATTTATATTATTTACAATGGCAATGATATTGTCATTTTTTTGTATTAATAATCAAAATGTAAAAGCAGCAACATTAACTGAAACATTTGAAAATTATTATTTTTATCGAAGAGGAGGAGGTCAAAGACCACATTCGGGGGAATTCCATAGTTATGAAATAGACGGCAAAGTAACTTTTTGTGTCGAACCAGGTATAGATGTAACAGATCATACTTATATGGCTCAAGGAGAATCGCCTTATGATGATGAATTAACAAGAGATATTTCATTAATCGCATATTATGGTTACAATTATCCAACCCATAAATCTTTACGATATAGAATGGTAACTCAACTTATGATATGGGAAAAAGTTGGAGGTCAACAAAACGAGATTTGGACTGAAGCACAAGGCGGAGGCGAAATGTTACGTTTTACCGATGAAAGAGCCGAAATTAATAATTTAATAGAACATCATTATGACGTACCATCTTTTGATGGAACATCCAAAGATACATTAGTTGGAGGTCAAGTAACTTTTACAGATACTTCAAATATATTATCCGAATTTGAGATAATGAATTCCAATGGTGCTAATGCAAATATATCAGGAAATGATTTAGTGGTTACCCCGACAAAAAGTGGTAGTGTGAATATACAATTAAAAAAGAAAACTTATACAAATGATGAAAATATCTTTTTTTATGCTAGTGATGGAAAAAGTCAAAAACAAGTATATTTTGGAACATCGGATCCAGTTTACGCATCAGTAACTGTAAATACCATTTCCGGCTCAGTTGAAATTTATAAAACTGATGACAACAATAATAAGTTAGCAGGAGTAAAATTTGGCGTTTATAATGCCGAAAATAGTGAAGTTTGTACTATAACTACCGACAGCAATGGTTATGGAAAATGTGAAAATTTAGCGTATGGAAATTATACTATAAAAGAATTGTCAACTCCGGAGGGCTACGCAAAAAGCGAAACAACATATTCATTTGAACTAAACGAGAGCAAAACAAATGCAACGTTAAATATTACAAATGGAAAAATACAAGGCTATATTGAAATTTACAAAGTGGATGCCGAAAATAATAGAGCAACCGCTCAAGGCGATGCAAAACTAAAAGGAGCAATTTATGGAATATATGATAGCAATAATTTAAGAGTTGGCGAACTTGTGACTGATGGTTCTGGTTATGCTAGGAGTGAATTATTACCGTATGGAAATTATGTAGTAAGAGAAGAAAAACCTAGTGAGGGCTATTTGTTAGATAAAAATGAATATTCCGTAAGCATTATTGAAGATCACGGAACAGTAACAGTAAATTCTAAAGAAGAAGTAATAAAGGGTTATATTGAAATAAACAAAGTAGATGCCGAAACTGGCGAGGCAATTCCACAAGGAAATGCAAAATTAAGTGGTGCAGTTTATGAAATTTATGATATTAGAGAAAAATTAGTGGCAACCTTAACAACTAATGAATTTGGTTATGCAAAGAGTAATTTATTGCCTTATGGAACGTATTTTTTGAGAGAAAAAACTCCAAGTGAAGGTTATAAACTCGATAAAAAAGAATATCAAGTAAAGATTAATTCTAATAAACAAGTAATAACTACTACTTCTAAAGAAGAAGTAATCAAAGGTTATTTAGAAATTTATAAAGTTGATTCGGAAAACAATATGGCGATTCCACAAGGCGACGCAAAATTAAGTGGTGCGGTTTATGGAATTTTTAATTCAAAAAGTGAAAAGGTTGAAGAGATAACTACTAATAAAGATGGTTATGCCAAAAGTAAATTATTACCTTATGGAAATTATACTATTAAAGAATTAAAACCTAGCGAAGGTTATAAAATTGATAATAAGGTTTATAATGCAACAATTCATAGCGATAAAGAAACAATTAAAACTACATCTAAAGAAGAAGTTTTAAAATTTAAATTTTATTTAACTAAAACTGCTACAAATGGAGAAAGCGGAGTTGTTGAAACTGAACCGAATGTTGTGTTTAATATTTATCTTAAAAGAGATAATAAATTAGCCGGAACAATTCGTACGGATAGTCTAGGTAAAGCAAATATTACTCTACCTTATGGAATTTATAGAGTATGTCAAATAAAAGGTACAGATTATACTAATGATTCGCCTTGCTTTGAAATTAATATTAATAATAAAGATGTTGAAAGGGTAGTAAATAATGAACCATTAAATGCTAGAGTAAAAGTTGTTAAAATTGATTCCGTTACTAAAAGGGTAATACCAATGGCGGGTGTTAAATTTAGAATTAAAGACTTAATTTATGATGAATATGTCTGTCAACAAGTTGCCTATCCCGAAGTTCAAAATATTTGTGTTTTTGAAACAGATAAAAACGGAATTTTATATACTCCATACGAAATTATGGGAGGCGAGTATCAGTTAGAAGAAGTTGATACATATATGAATGGCTATTTGTGGAATAATACACCTTTAAAATTTACGATAAGTAAAGAATCAAATAATGTTTATGTAGATGATAGTTTAGGCACTATTATTGAGTTAATGTTTGAAAATACTCCAGTAAGAGGAGAAGTTAATTTAAGTAAAAAAGGAGAAGTATTCAATATCAAAGATGGTAAGTTTGAATATGAAGAAGTGCCTTTAGATAATGTTGCCTATAAGTTATACGCTAATGAAGATATTTATAGTGGTGATGGTAAATTAATGTATTCAAAAGATAGCTATATTAATACATATATAACGAAAAATGGTAAATTAAAAATTAGCAACTTATATTTAGGCAAATATTATTTAGTTGAAGTATCAGCACCTGATAAATATGTAATCGATAAAGAAATTCATTATTTTGAATTAAAATATAAAGATCAATATACACCAGTTGTAAGTGTTGAATTTAACTTTAAAAATTATTTAAAGAAAGGTACATTAGAGTTCACAAAAACTGACTTATCAACTAGTGAACCATTACCGGATACAACTATTAAGATTTATACAATTAATGATGAATTAATTTTTACAGGTGTTACTGATAAAAACGGAAAAATTGTAATTAAAGATTTACCAGTTGGCAAATATTATATTTTGGAAGAAAATGCACCTGAGGGCTATGTACTAAATACAGAAAAAATATATTTTGAAATTAAAGAAAACGGCGAAGTTGTAAAAGCAACTATGAAAGATAAACCAATTACTGGAACGCTAGAATTTAGTAAGGAAGATTTATCAACTAGCGAACCGTTACCAAATACTTTAATTGAAATATACAATGAGAAAACTGATGAATTAATATTTAGTGGACTAACTGATGAATTTGGTAAAATCACTATTCCTGAAATAAGATATGGCAAATATTATATTCTTGAAAAAGAGGCACCTGAAGGTTATGTGTTAAATGAAGAAAAAATGTATTTTGAGATTAAAAACGATGGCGAGATAGTAAAAGCAACTATGACAAATAAATTAATTACTGGAACATTAGAATTTAGTAAGGAAGATTTATCAACTAGTGAACCATTACCAAATACTTTAATTGAAATATACAATTGGGAAACTGATGAATTAATATTTAGTGGACTAACTGATGAATTTGGTAAAATAGTTATTCCTGAATTAAAGTATGGCAAATATTATATTCTTGAAAAAGAGGCACCTGAAGGTTATGTGTTAAATGAAGAAAAAATGTATTTTGAGATTAAAAATGATGGCGAAATAGTTAAAGCAACTATGACAAATAGAAAAATTAAATCTATTATTAAATTTTTGAAAGTGGATGAAAATAATAAACCATTGGCGGGTGTTACAATAGGTCTATACAATATGAATGATGAACTAATTAATACTTATGTAACTGATGAAAACGGATTAATTGAAGTAGAACTAGAATATGGTCATTATTATTTTAAAGAGATTGCTACTCTTGATAATTATATATTATCAGAAGATAAGGTTGAATTTGAAGTAAAAAATGATGGCGAAATCATCGAAAATCAATTAATTAATGAATTACAAGAAATCATAGTACCGGATACTTTTAAAAATGATTATCAAACATTAGTAATGTTTTCTTTAATAATTATAGGAATTGGAATGATTAGTTATGGCATTATTAAAAAAAGAAAAATCTATAAAAAATAAAATATATACATTGTTTGTAGTAATTGGTACTTTTCTAATTATTGGGGGAACATCAATAATAATATACGATTATCTAAATAATAAAAATCAAGAAAAAATTGAAAATGAAAAAGTAGATAATTTTTTTGAAATTGAAGTAAATGAAGAACCTCCTATTGAAGAAGAGAAACAAGAAACTGATATTCAAGATGATTCATTAGATTATATTGCTATTTTAGAAATTCCAAAAATTAATTTAAAAAGGGGACTATACGATAAAAATAGTTCAAAAAATAATGTAAATAAGAATATATATTTTTTAAAAGAAACGACTTTACCAGATGAGCAAACTAATAGTCATATAATACTAGCATCTCATTCTGGTAATAGTCGAGTTGCTTTTTTTAATAATTTAAAGAAATTAAAAATTAGTGATGAAGTTTATTTTTATTATAAAGGTATTAAATATATATATGAAGTATCGGATAGATATGAAATAGAAAAAACAGGAAAGGCTTTTATAAAAAATAACTCTACATCGGATATAACACTTATTACTTGCATTAAAAATAATATGCAAGTTGTTTATATAGCAACTTTGATAGAAAAAGAAAATTATTAAAGAAGGGAGTTAAAATAATGGAAAAAGTCGCAGTTTATGCCAGTTTTAAAAATAAAGATAAAAAATCAATTAGTTATCATTTAAAAAGAATAAAAGATTGGTGTTTAATTAAAAGTTATGATTGTACTATTTATCTTGATAAAGTTAAAGATAGAAGAAATTTACAAAACCGAAAAGAATTAGAAGATTTAAAAGATGACGTTAGACAACATCGATATTCAAAGGTCATAATAGAAAACATTTCACAATTATCTAATAATGTAACTGAATTAATAGAGTTTTTTGATTTTCTTACATTAAATAATTGTGATATAGAGAGCATAGATGGTTTAGATTTGAAACTATATAAAAAAATAATAGAAAAATTCAATAATAAAGAGGAGGAACGAGAAAGATGAATGAAGAAGTAAGAAAAGAAACTAAAAAATCCAAAAACCAATTTGAACTTGAGGGCAATGTTGCTAATATTAACGAAGTATTTACTAATCAAAATGGTAAAAAAGCATTAAGATTTGATTTAGCCCAAAATGATTATGAAAATACAATTTATATTCCAATTATATTGAGAGGAGAATTAGTAAATACTTATGGTAATGAAATGAAAAAAGGCGATTGGATTGCCGTTAAAGGTAAAATATCAACATATCAAAAAGATGTAGAAAAAGACGGAAAAACTTATAAAGATAAAGTTATAGTTATGACAGGTTTTGAAGTTACTGATAAAAAGAATAACAAAGTTTATACTTCTGATGGTAAAGTTAGTGAATTAACTAAAAATAATGAATCAAAAGATAAAACTGAAATGGAAAGATAATTATGAAGTATAAATATAAAATAATAAATTATTGGAACGATCAAGATGATTTATATGTTAATTATACTATTGAAGACCAAAAAACTTTGGAAATTGCTAATGTTATAGATTATTATAATATATATGATATTAAATGTGATTATAATAATTCTTCTATTGAAGAAATAGAAAATGCATTGTATTCTCTTATAGAAAAAAATAATGGTAGAGAATTTTCTTTACCAAAAGTTAGCGAATTAAGTCCATTACTAAAATATGTATATAATTTTGTTTGTGAAAGTGAATCAAATATGTGTCATATTGATTATAATGATTGGAATGATTTGAAAGAAAATTACGATTTTACCGAAGAAGATATTTTAACTTTACAAGAAGAAATAGAAAAATATAATCTTAATAATTTAATCATTCTTAATGATAATGAATATAAAATATGTGCTTATGGTTGTTTACAAACAATGTTTAATGATGATTGTGAAAAGGGAAGTGATGAACTTGAAAAATGAATTAAAAAAGGGTCAAGCATTTATTGGCGTAGATGATAATAAATATTATTTTCTTGGATATGATTTTGATGATCAAATATTTTTTACAACATTAGATTTATGGAGTGATAAAGAACAAGGCTATATGATAAAAAGCAACATTTTTATAAAAGATATTTTAAATGAGAAATCCGATTTGATAGAAAATAGCACTTGGTATTATCAGTCAATGAAAGAACTCGATAGTTCATCAATGGAAGAAAAAATTAAAAGATGTTTAGATATTATTAGAAATTCAAATACAAAAGAATTTGAATTAAGACCAACTGAAATTGGGCCATTAGTTAGAGGACAGGCATATAGTAAAGAATTTAATCAATATTATGAAGTTATCGGCTTTATCGTAGATAACAATATCTATGTTGAAAAAGAATTAAAATCAAAACAAAAAGGCTTTTTCGCAATTTATCATTCTAATTGTGAAAATACTGTGCCTTTAATCTTTGAGAGAAATTTTAGTGAAAAGGATAATTCATTTAATGGTAAATGTTTTATTGCCGGTAATGATGATAAAGTAGATATTGAAGAAATTATTTACAATAAAGATTTAGTAAATTCATATTTAAATGATTCGTTATTAGATGAATTAGAAAATAATAATATAGAAGTATCGATATAGAATTTAATAATAACTACACATATTTAGAAAAAATAAATTTTCTTTATATTGTGTAGTTATTTTATTTTTGTAGTTTAGTTAAAAAGAAAGGGTGGATAAAAATGAATATTAATATATTAACTATTCAAGAATTAGAGGGTGGTACTTATACCATAGATACAATTTTAAATGTTATTAAGCAAGTGACTGACTGGGCAATAGCAGTTGGAATGTCCCTCGCCGGTGTAGCATTAGTGATTTGTTTTATAATGTATGCAATAGTAGATGTAGATCAAAAACAAAGGGTAAAAACGAGAATCATACAAACTTTTCTAGGAATATTTGGAATTATTTTAGCCATTTCATTAGTTAATATAATTATTAGATTATTTATATAAGAGGGTTTTATATAATGATAAAGGTATTTGATTTATTAAGAAGTTTAGGGTGGTATTTAATAAGTTTTATTTATAACTTAATAGATGGTTTGTTTGAAATTATAAAAAAATTAAATATAATAGATATAATTAATTCGTTATCTAGTAATCAAGCATTTAAAAGTTTTTATACTGGAGTAATGGCTATATCATTAACATTATTTGCTTTGTTTATAGTTTGGAAATTTATAAATAAATTGTTGGATCCTGATGATGAAAATTCATTTAAAAATATTATCGTAGAAACAATAAAATGTGGTTTATTAATTATGTTATCGACATTTTTGTTTGTTCAAGTATCTAATTTTTCAATAGTTCTTTCCAATTACATAAGCAATATATTTAAAAATAGTGTTAATACTAAAATGAGTAGTTCTATTCTTGAAATGTATGTTTCTTATAATGATAATTATAAAAATAGCGATAAATTTAACGAGAATAGTAGTATAGAAGAATTAATACAAAATGGTTCTTTTGATAAAGAAGAAAAATATATTGAAAAATATGTTACTAAATCACGATTAATACTTTCGGATGAAAAAGATTATAAATATGATATAAATTGGTTTATGGCTATTATAAGTGGAGGTTTTTTCTTATATAGTTTGTTTTTTGCAGGAATTATGTTAGGTAGAAGACAAGTTGAATTCTTGTTTTTATTTTCAATTTCTCCAATAGTTTTTTCAACAAGTATATGTAATAAACAAAGGAGAGGTGCAGTAATAGAACAATTAGTGTCATTAGCATTGCAAAGTGTTGTTATTATTTTAATAGTGAATTTGACAGTAATGATTATGCAAGAAATAAATAATACCAGTTTCTTTACAAATACATTTATGAATTTAACTATTAAATCATTATTATATTTAGGCTGTGCAACCTTTATATTAACAGGAAGTCAAGTAATAAATAGATTCATAGGAGCAAATGTTAGTGCCGCAAATGGAAGAGAACAATTAATGTCATTAATGGGATATGGAAAAATGGCAAGTGTTGGTGCTACATTAGCAACCGGAGCAACACTAGGTGGTGGTTTATTAGCAACTGGTGGTGCTATAAAAGGTGGTAAAGCGATTGGATCACGAGCCCTATCTCGAGCAGGTATGGCATTGGGAACATTGGGGACGGTTGATTCGAAAAGTAATAAAGAACCAAATAAAATTCAAAAATTTATGTCAACAATGGGAAGTAGAATGTATGTTGCAGGACAAAAAATGGGAAGAAAAAGTAACCCGAACAAATTTAGTGCAAGTGATACTTTTATTAATGCCGGTGCAAATAGCATCGAAAATGCAGTTAGAAGAGTAATACCGAGGGCTAGTTATAATACTTCTTATTATAGAAGAAGAAAAAAAATGATGTAAAAAGTTAGGAGGTACAAATGTATATCACTTTAAAATCAATAAAAAGGAATTTAGGCTTTAAAGGTTTGGAAGTTCTAGATATTATAATATCTTTACCTATGATTATTTTATTTATATTTTTCTTTTGCTTTACTTCATTAAAGATTCCGGCAATAGTTGGTTTAATGATTGGAATATTTTGTTTACTTCCAATTAATGTTAGTAAAAAAAATAGAATGTATAAAGTCATAGAATTAATTATTAATTATTTAATTAGAGAGAAAATATTTATATATAAAAAGAAAGGCTAGGATGATTAATTAATGGAACAAAATAAAGAAGAAATAAAAAAACAAAAAGAACGAAAAATTATAGATAACTTCATTAAAAAAAGGGAAAAGTTAAAAAAAGAATACATTACTGAAAACATTTTAGAAAAAAAATTAAGTAATGCCGAGGTTTTTGTTAATGTTGATTTTGTAGATAATAACGGAATGATTAAATTACGTGATAATAGTTTTGCTAAAGTCTTATCAGTTGAAGCAATAGATTTGTCTTTAACATCAAATAATCAAAAAGTAAATTTTTTCCATCAACTAAAGTATTTATATCAATTAAAAGATTTAAATTTAAGAATTTATAAATTAGATGATAAAATAGATCTTAATGCAAATAAAGACTATTATAAAAATCTTATTAATAAATATTCGCAAGATGAAGAAAAAAAGGAATTTTTAAAAGAAAGATATGATAGATTAGAAATGTTGGAAAGAGAAAATCTTACAACAAATAGTAGGTATTATTTTGTATTAATTAGTGATAATGATAAAATATTAGAGCATACATCCGAAGAAGTTATATTATATACCTATAATATGACACCAAGATTAAATGTTAAACCAATGATAAATAAATTAGAAATATATCAATTTCTTATAAACCTTTATTTTTCTAATGCTAATATAGAACAATTAATGTGGAGTGATTTAATCGATTTAATCTCTCCTTTTTTTATACAAGAAAATATGAGTTGTATAAAAGCCGATGAAGAAGAGATACAAGTAGTTACAATTAAAAGACTTCCACCTTTTATAGATGAATTATTTTTTGAAGAATTATTCAATGTGCCTAATACAAGATGTTGTATTCATATTAAAGATACAATATCAACTGATGAGTTAGTGAGAAGATTAGATAATAATTATGAATTTTTAATTTCCGAAAGAAATACGACAAGAAAATTATCTGATGCAACTGAATTAGATGCGGAGAAAGAAAATTTTCAAGCATTAATGAACCAAATTAAAAATGGCGATGAAAAAATTAAAGAAGTAGATTTTATTATTGTAATTAATGGTAATGTGAAAGAACGAGAGGAAAGATTAAAAGAATTAAAAAAAATAGCCGATGTTTTTAGAATTAAATTAGATGCTCCAAGAATGAGGCAAATGGAAGGTTGGAAAGCATTTGATATATCTAAAAAAGGCTTTGAAGATTATCATAATTATCTTCCAAGTTTAACTCTTGCGGCATCTTTTCCACTAACAATTACAAATTTTAATGATGAAAGCGGATATGTTTTAGGAGTAGATATTCATACAGCATTACCTACAATATTTGATTTTTTTTATAAAGACGCTACTAGACCATCAAGCAATTTAGCAATTATAGCATCTACTGGTGGTGGAAAAAGTTTTACTTTAAAGAAAATGATTGTTAATGAAATATATCGGGGGAATAAATGCTTTTTATTTGATGCCGAGGGAGAGTATGAAAAACTAGTTAAAAAGAATAAAGGCGAATATATTGATTTATATTCGGCAAGTGGAGGAATAATTAATCCTTTACAAGTTAGATTTCTTCCAAGTGATAAAGAAGAAAAAGATAATAATGCAGTAGATAAAATTAATTATGAAGATTGTCCTCTTGCCAAGCATTTAGGTTCATTAGAAACGTTTATTAAATGTGCATTTGAAGAAATAACTGAAAGTGAAACTGTGATTTTACTCGATATGATAGAAAAATTATATAGTAGATTTGGTATAACTAAAAATACTAAAATTTCAAGTTTAGAAAAATTAGAGAATACCGATTATCCTATTTTTTCCGATTTAATTAACTTTTTACCTGATTATCGAAATATGATTTCCAATCCCGAGCAATTAAAAATAATTGATAAATTGGAAATATTATTAGATAGATTTAAAGTAGGAATTGATGCAATGTTATTTAATGGATACACATCAGTTAATCTTGAATCAAATTTAATTGCTTTTAATGTAAAAGACTTATTGTATAGTAAAAATAAAAGAATCATTACTACTCAATTAGTAAACCTTTTAACATATTTAAATAATATAATTGTAAGAAATAAGATAGTAAATGATAATATTGTTGATAAAAAAGATATTAAAAATATAGCAATTATTGTTGATGAATTTCATTTATATTTGAAAAATACTGATAGTGAAGTTTTACTAACTTTTGAGCAAATAGCAAGAAGAATAAGAAAATATCACGGAGCATTTATTCCTGCGACACAAAGCATTCACGATTTTTTAGGAGATGATGATAGTGTTAGAAGTGCCACGGCAATATTTAATAATTGTCAATATCAGTTAGTCGGAATGCTAAAGGAAGACGATTTAGCAACTTATTTAAAATTATTCTATCAAAATCCATTGACCGATACACAAAAAGAATTTTTAAATCAAGCCGAAATGGGAGAGTTTTTACTTACTATTAATTCTAAAAAAAGAATAAGAATAAAAATAGTAGCAACACCACTTGAACTTGAATTAATGGAAGAAGAAATTGAAGTATGAAAAAAGTTTCTAAAAAAGAGTTGAAAAACGCATTTAGAAAAATTTATATAGAAGAATTTGAAGATCCAAATGAATCGTTTATGGACTTTTTATTAGATTTGCTTTCTAAAGAAAAATTAATGGAGATTATCAAAAGTGATGGAAAATATTATTACACTCATTTTGATAAGTACAAATAATGCGAGATAAAAAACAAAAAAATATTTTCTTAAAAATTATTGGTAGTGGTGCAGTTTTAACTATAATGGGAGCAATTTTAATGTTAATTTGCGTAATGATGTTATTAGATTTTTTTGGTGCTAAACTTACAAAAGATAAGATTCAAAACAATGCCGAATATGCTACAAATTATATTAAAGTAGTTAATAAATATATTAAGGATGGATATGTTCCGTTACAAAGATTATTATATTTTTATTTAGAAAATACATCTTTATCATTTGATTATTTATATGATGTTAATCTTAACAAAGAACAAAAAATCACAAGAGATATTCAAATTGTTTGTGAAGATCAAAAACTAGTTAATATGATTGCTTGTAATGAAACTAATATAAAAGATAATGAAGAATATTTAGTTGTTAGTGATGGTCGATTTAATTTGCCATTAGATATTGATTTTACAATAACGAGTTTTTTTAATGAACAAAGAGTTATATACGGAGAAAATAATGTTCATAGTGGTTGGGATTTGTTAGCACCATCAAAAACTCCTGTATATTCGGTTTGTAACGGAGTAATTGATAAAGTTGTTTTCACGCAAGATGAAAATGTTCCATATAGTCAAAGTGGAAATAGTACAGGGAATCAAATAACTATAAAATGTGATGAAGATTATAATGAGATTTATTATGTAGTTTTAGAACATCTTTATCCAAATAGTGCTAAAGTTAAAGTCGGAGATAAAGTCAATCACTGGACTGAAATTGCCGAGGTAGGAACGACTGGATATTCGACAGGTAATCACTTACATTTTCAAGTAGAAAATGTAAGTAGAGAAAAAATAGATGGTATGTTATTGATTGATTTTAATTTACAAAGATTTAATTATCATTATAATTTTGATAATTCACAAAATAATTTATTCGATTATAAAAATTAAAATGTAAAATTTTATTGATAAATAACGGGAGGCACATTTGAAATGGCTATTTTTTAGAGTAGTCATTTTTTTAAAATATGTAGCCACTAAATTTGTCTAATTAAGGAGCGTTTTTCTTATAGAGTAGCCACTTAAAAATAAATTAGTGGTCATTTTCGCAAGTGCGGAAATAGTTATGCCACCCCTTTTAGCCAGGCTTTTATAAGGCTTTAAAAGAATTTGGGTGGCATTTATCTTATGCTCATTAAAAATATGCAATATTTTTATTAGAAAAAACACCTTAAAAGTATTGTTTAGTGGCTACTCTAAAAAAATTATGGAGGTTTTATGAATAGAGAAATAGTTAAATTTTCAATAAGAATGGATGATAATTTAAAAACAAGAATTGAATTGTTAGCCAAGAAAAATAATTTAAATTTTACTAAAATGTTAAATTATATAGTAGAACTTGGCTATCAAACATATATAAAAAGATTTGATAAATATTATGAAGAACAAAATTTAAAATTAGAAAGAGAAGGTAATAATTGTGAATAAAATTAGAATTTATAATGATAATGAGATAAGAATATTATTAAGTAATCCTAATGTTGAAAGAATAAAAAATAAAAGCCAAATAATTTATAAAAATGATTTTAAATTGTGGGCTGTAAAAGAAAAAATTTTTCATAATGAGAAAACCGCTAGAGAAATTTTTGTTAGTGGCGGTTTTGATATGAATATTTTAGATGATAGAACGCCTCAAAAAAGATTATATTGTTGGATGAAAAAATATCAAAAATTTGGAGAAGATTATTTTAATGATAAAAATAAATATTCATATAAAGCATTGAATAAAGAATGTAATATAACTGATGCCGATAGACATTTAATTGAGTATATTAAGAAAGTTATTAGCAAACCCGATTTTCTTGCTTTCTTAATTTATAAAGATGAAGACGGAAAAATTCGAGTTAAAGATTATAGTGATGGTAAAAAATGAAAAAATTAACTATAAGGATTGATGATTTTATTTTTGATAGATTATCTCTTGTGGCAAAAGATAACTCAACATCAGTAAATAAAATTGTTAATGCAATACTTGAAAAATATATTAATGAACCAAGAGAAATAAATTATTTAAAAGAGTTAGATGTTAAATTGGAAGAAATTTATAACTCTTTAGAAAAAATATCTAAAAGGCAATATTTACATTTTAAGTTGTCAAAACAACAATTTGCTAATTTTGGCTATTTATCTAATGCCAATATTAACGAAGATAAATGTTTATATGAATTATTTAATAGTAAGGATAATTTTAATGAGTAAAGGAAGTCCAAATGTTATTTTTAAAAATAAATATTGTTTGGCCTTAAATTCCCGAGATAATAAAAATATATCTCCAATTTATGAAAAAAATAGATTAAATGATATTGATAATATGATAGATTATTTTTCGGATGTAAAGAAAAAAACTATTGGTATGTTTGAATATTATATGGGGCATACAAGAAAGGAAAAATATAATCTTATTTTAGAAAATGGATCTTATGCAACTAAAGATGATATTCAAAGATTAAAAAAAGAATATAAAAAATATATTGAAAAATCTAATTTATGGAAAGGCATTTTAAGTTTTAAAAAAGAATATCTTGATGAAAATATTGATATAAAAACTTTGGAGCAAAAAATTGCTAAAGAGGTAATTCCTAATTTTTTGAAGTATTGTGGTTTTAAAGACATTAAAAATATGAGTTATGTTTTTTCTGTTCATACTAATAGAGTACATCAACCTCATATACACTTTGCTTTTATAGAAAAATGTCCTAATTTTAAATGTACGGACAAAAAAATAGGGTACAGGAGAAAAGGAAAAATATCACTTGATGAGCAAAGATATTTAAAAAGACTTGTTGAACTTACGATTGAAAGAGAAAAATTTTATACACCATTATTAAAAAAGACTAATGAAGATATAGATAATTTAAAATCTTATTTTAATTCTAAAGAAAGAAACTTTGCTCTACACAACATTAGTGAGATATATGTTGAAGAAGATATTTTAAAACTCGGAGAATTATTGAATCAATATAGATTAAAAAATAATCAGGTATCTAAAAAGATAAAATATAATTCCATTAAAAATGATGAATTAGGGAAAGAAATAAAAGAAGTTACCAATAGAATCAAAAAGTATTTATTTAATGATGAAAATTCAATATTATATAATGCTAAAGAAGAAATTAATAAAGATTTAATTGCTTTAAATCAATATTTTGATAATTTAGATAAGAATAATAATATAAAAGATGTTGATATTAATAATAGTATTGTATCAAGAAAAGAAGAATATATTGATAATTATATTTATAATTCTATTGTTAATCATTCTTTATATAAATACAATTATATTAAAATGATTGTAAAAGATAAGAAAAATGAAAATTATATTACCATAGATGATTTGATTCAAGAAATTGCCTATTTAAACAATAAAAAAAGTAACAATATTAGTGATAAGCAAAGGAGAAAATTAGTATTAGAAAATTATTTCAAAGGGGGAAATAATATTTCAAAATTTCCTAATAAGTTAAAGATGGAACGGGCATTAAAAAATATTAATTATGAAATGGATAAAGCATCGGAAGAATTTAGTAAATTATTTAATTATAATGATAGGAAAATTTAATTTATATATTGTCGATTTATAATACAGAGTGATATAATTATTGTGCAATTTTAAAATTGCGTTGAACCATTTTACCTTACTGTGCATATAAGCAGTAAGCAT
>CANRDM010000002.1 GCA_947629365.1 uncultured Bacilli bacterium | reverse complement strand
AAATTTCAAACAAAAACGAGAATATTTTTCCCGTTAATGTTTTAAAAATTTTAAGACATTTTCAAAAACTATTGACATATGGTTAAGACTTATTAAAAAAGCCTTTAATCTTCTCTTTTTCTTTAATGTAATGATTACCTTCTTTAAAAAAATGGAGGGTATTTTTCTTTAAATCTTTAATATTTTTAGTATGATTATCAATTTTCTCATAACTGAAATCATATAAATATCTTTCTAGTAAAAAACGATTTTCAAAATATTTAAAATTTTTATAAGCCATAATTATTTTATATAAAAGAAAGGTAATAATAAAATAATTATCGATTTTGTATAAATAATTAATAATTAAAAAAATAATTAAAAAGAGTAAAGATAAGAAAATATTAAGCTGATAAGATAAATGATAAGAAAAAAATTTTTCCAGCATTAAATGCATAATCTTATTACCATCTAAAGGAATAATTGGTATTAAATTAAAAATAATTAAGATATAATTATAATTTTTAAATAATTCATATGTAATAATATTAAAATGATCTTTAAATAAATAAAGGATTAAAAGAAAAAGCGCTTCGCTTATAATCCCGCCAAAGGCAATCATTAAATCTTTATTAATACTACTATTAATCTTTTTATTTATTTCAGTAAAACCTCCAAAAGGAAGAATTTCAATACTAATTATTTCATATTTAAATAACTTAATAAAAAAGATATGACCTAGTTCGTGAATTAAACAAATAAATAAAATAATACTAATATTCTTAATATAGCCGCATAATGCACAGATAATTATAAAAAAATAAGTATAATTATTTATTTTAATTTTCTTTAAGATATTCATCATATTTTAAATATTGACCATCTTTTTCTAAAACCAAATAAATATAATCATCTTTTGCTTCGCCAATAATGGTATCTTTTTCAATATAATCATATAAATTTATATTTATATTTGTAATATTGCCATAAGTATAATCAATACCATCATTCCCTTGGATAATTACAACATTTCCATAGTTATCTTTTTCGCCAATAAAAATGATTATACCACCATATAAAGTTGAAACGGGAGAATTTTTAGGATACTCTATTTGCACTCCATCTTGATAATTAATATATTTATTTTTAGATAAATCACTACTAAATACCAGTTCACTATTATTATTGGTATCAGGAATAAGGCTGCCAAATTTATCTTGATACCATTTATTAACTTTGGTAAATTTAAGACTATCTTGGAATAAATATTTATTAATTAATTCTTTATTATGATCATTAAATTTGGTGAAAATTAAAATACTTATAATTAAAATAATACTTAGTAATACTCTAGTTATTAAATTTTTCAAATACTTTATTTTTTTGTTTTCATCTTGAGTTTTTAAACTACTATATCTTTTGTGTGTTATTTTAGTATAATCATCAATATTCAATTCTATTCACCCAACAAATTATATGCAAACAATAAATAAATTATAATTTTCTTTTTAAAATAACAATATCTTCCTCGTGTAAATTGGAAATAGGTTGCACAACTAAGGAAGAAAAACCATTAGTTAATAAAAAATCTATATCATTTTTCTTTTTGCGAATTTCATTTTCAAATATATAATTAAAAAAGATAATACCATTATATTTAAGTCTTTTTAAAATATCATTTATAATATCCATATTTAAAGAAAGACCATACATTTTTTGATAATAAGACATAATATTTGAAAGTAAGATTAAATCATATTCCCCACTTGGTAAATGATTAATATCGGTAGTAGTAAAAGTTATCTTCGTATTATCCAAAGCATTTTTTAATTTTAAATATTCTTTTTCATTGTAAAGATATTTATTTCCACGTCTGGCTAATTTATAATCTTTCATATTTTGAGTTAACATATTTATTAAACTAATACTCTCATTTTGCCCTTTTTGTAAATAATAATTGTAATTAATAATTGCTTGCCAAAAAATTTTTAATTTTTTAGCCATATATGGTAGTAAACTATTTAAAATATCCGTTAATAAATCTATTTGAATATGAGGATCAATTAAAGTATTACATACTTCTTTATATTTTTCATAATTATATTTTCTTATCATTCCAAATTTAAGACCAAATACTAAATAGATAGCAATCCGATTAATATCAAAAGTATCTATATTATTTATGCCTTCATTTATCAAATTAAATAATTGATCTCCACTTGATAAAACGGTTAAAGCACTCGAATATTCTTTACTCATTAATTTTAAATAGCCATTAATGTTTTCATTAGTACTAAAATAGGTTTTAGCATAAGCCCTAAAGGGTTTAACATTATCTTTAAAACCATAGTAGCCTTGTTTAACGCTTAATTCAATTAATTTTTTTACTTCTTCAATGTCTTTATCTAAGTTTGTCATAATTATCCTTTCTAATTAAATTAAATCCAAGTATATATAATATTAAATTAAATAATAAATTTTGTCCAATTTTAAGAAAAATAATAGATACACTACTAAAGAAAATATTAGTAAGCGAAATATATATTATATAATTTAGAATAGTAATAAGTAAATAATTTAAAATATTTTTTTTATTTAAATTTTTAAATAATTTATTAATAAAATACATTATAGTTAGTATAAATATATTATATGGGCATCTAAATATAATTAAATCAAAAATTAAAGATGTGAGCAAATAATCTTTATAGGGTTTATCATATAAATAAATAAGAAATAACATAGATGTTTTACGAGTATAATTATTAATTAAAATATCTAATAAAAGTAATAAATATATCATATGTTCTCCTTTAAAATACTAACATAATCTATATCTTTTATATTAAGTTTATAATCTACTTTAATAATTTTTTCAATTTTCTTATCATTTAAATTAATCTCTTTAACTGTTCCAATATAAATATTTTCTTTAGTATTACCAAGACCTGATGTATAAATATTATCACCCACATTTATATTACTATAGTTAGATATATTACTTACTATTAATTCATTATTAAGATATTCTAATACGCCAATTTCTTCATTAATTTTTACTGATACTTTACTATCTTTATTAGTTACTAAAGTAACTATGCTACTATTTTTATCACTCTTTTTAATAAATCCCACTAAAGTATTATCATAGATTACTGGATTATTAGTTAAGCCGATATCTAAGCCTCCTCTTATGGTTATTTCATTTAAATAATTATATATATCTTTATAAATAATATAAGTATTATAGTAATTACTTTCATATACTAAATCGATTTCACTAAATTCTAATAATTTATTATAATCATTTTCTAAAATAGCACATCTAGTGGGAGTATAAATATTTTCCTCAATAGTAAATAACTTATATATTGGTTCTTTTAAAATATAAAGAAGAATAAGAAAGAAAAATAAATTATATTGCCATAAAAATTTAACTATTTTCATTTAAATCATTCTTGCTTTCTAAATAAAGATTTAAAATACTTTCATTAATTTGTTTATATAAAGTATCATCTTCTAAATTAAGAAATAATTCTTCATATTGTGATAATTTATGATAAAAATCTTTATTAACTTTGAGCATTTTTAAATATACACTAATATTTTTACTATTAAAATATTTAAGCATCGTATTAATAATATTATTATCTTTATAAATAGCAACATATACTTTATAAAGTCCATCTTCATTAATAACTATTTTCGGAATATCACTAGGTTTAGAGGCATTTTCATAAGATGAATAAGCACCAATTTGAAAAGCATAGACACTATATTCTTCTTTAGCATAAATATCTTTTTTATTAAGAATAAAAAATGTAAATAAAATTCCTAGGGCAATAGATGATAATACTAAGATAATATTCTTCTTCATTTGCATCACCAATTATATCTTAGCATACTGTATTTAAAAAAATTGTCGAAGGAAATAAAAATAAACTATTTCTAGTTTACTTTTATTTTAATTTATCATTTAATATTTCTTTTACTATATTAGGATTAGCTTTACCTCTAGTTTCTTTCATAACTTGACCAACAAAATAATCGAATAGATTACTCTTACCATTATGATAAGCATCAATTTGTTCTTGATTGTTAGCTAGAATGTCAGTAATTATTTTTGTTAATTCACCAGCATCCGATATTTGAGCATTATCTTTAGTAATGAAAGTTTTAGGTTCCTTTTTTTCTTCTAAAGATTTATTAAATATTTCTTTCGCTTGTTTTGATGAGATATTACCATTATTTACTTCCGTTATTATTTGTTTTAAATATTCTGGTTTTAAATAAAAATCTTTTAAGGTAATATCTTCTTTATTTAAATAGGCAATTATCTGAACAGTTAAGTAATTAGCAACTGTTTTAGGGTCCATACCAAGTTGGATGCACTCTTCAAAATAATTAGCATAGTCTTTATCTTTAATAATGATATTTGCATCATACAAAGATAATCCATAATCATTTATATACTTTAATTTTCTTTCTCTTGGTAACATTGGAATGCTTTTCTTTATTTCTTCTAACCAATCTTTAGATATTTTATATTTAGGAATATTAGGTTCAACAAAGTATTTATAGTCAATGGCATCAACTTTACTACGCATTCTAATGGTAGTGCCAGTCTCTTCATCGAATCTTCTTGTTTCTTGTTCGACTTCATCATAACGGCCTTCATCTTTTAGCTTGGTTTGTCTTGCAATTTCATAGGCAATTGTATCATAAACATTACTAAATGAGTTGACATTTTTAATTTCGACTTTAGTACCTAAATGACTATCCCCATCAGCCATTATAGAAACATTAACATCGCATCTTATTTGACCCATTTTTGTATCGGCATCTGAAACATCACAATATTGGTAACATCTTCTTACGTATTCTAAGAAGGCAACAGCTTCTTCTGGTGAATTAAGACAAGGTTCAGTAACAAGCTCTAAAAGAGGGACACCAGCCCGGTTATAATTAATTAAAGTCGCATCAGAATAATGATCTAAACTAGCAGTATCTTCTTCTAAGTGAATATCGTGAATTAATACTTCTTTTTCTGAGTCTCCTAAGTTAATGACAATTTTACCATTAACTCCAACGGGACTATGCATTTGGGTTATTTGATAGCCTTTAGGTAAATCGGGATAATAATAATTTTTACGATCAAAATACATATATTCAGGAGTTTCACAGTTAAAGGCAAGAGCCATCATTAAAGCCTCTCTTACGGATTCCTTATTAACTGTTGGTAAAATACCTGGAAATCCTAAATCAACGGGAGATACATAACTATTAGGAATATCACTATAAGCATTTTTAGCACTAGAGAAAACTTTTGAGTTACTCTTTAACTCACAGTGCATTTCTAAACCAATGACCGCTTTATATTTACTCATTTTTATCATCCTTTGCTATTTGGTTTTTGTAAGGCATTACACTTTCAAGGGCATAGGCAATATTTAAAGTATTTTCATCATCATAACAATTACCAGTAATATTTACCCCAACTGGCATATTAGATATAAAGCCACTTGGAATGGTAATTGAAGGAAAACCACCAAAATTACCAATTTGTAAATGTTCTTCTAAACATCTTACTTCATCATTATCAATCATATTATTATCATCATCTAAATAAGGAGCAATCCCACTGCCAACGGGCATAATAAGGGCATCATAACTTTTAAAGAAATCTTTCATTTTATCTACTATTAATCTTCTTACACGAGCGGCATTATTAAAATATCTTTCTTGATTTTCTTTTTGTAGGATGTATGAGCCAATAACAAATCTTCTTTTAATAAGAGGTGAAAAACCTTTAGTTCTATGGTCCATCATTATTTCATCTGGGGTATTACCAACTCCTCTTCCACCAAAAATAATACCCGTTAGATTAGACATATTACTAGTGGCTTCGGCACAAGATAAGCACACATAAACACTAGGCAAGGCATTTAATAGTGATTGGTCAAATGATACTTCTGTAACACTCGCCCCCAAATTTTTGACTAAATCAAGGGTTTTTTGAAAGTTTTCTAAGTGTGATTTTAACATCTCACTAGGATGATGATAATTATCAATATTTACTAATTCTTTAATGTAAAATAATTTTTTGCCTTTAATATCACCCGAAAGACTATCAACTAAATGAATATCTTTTGAATCCCAAGTTGTTTGATCTTTATCATCAATGCCTTTCATTGCATCAACGACATAAGCTGCATCACTAACAGACCTAGTTAAAACACCACAATGGTCTAAACTTGAGGCAAAAGGAAATAAACCATATCTACTAATCATTCCATAAGTCGGTTTATAACCAACTATTCCGCAGTAGGCCGCTGGTTTTCTAATAGAGTCTCCTGTATCACTACCTAAAGCAAAAGGATATACCCCACTTGCCACGGCTGCCGCACTGCCCGCAGATGATCCTGCACACATTCTTTTTTCATCCCAAGGATTTTTAACTACACCGGTGGCACAAGTTGTACCAGTACCACCCATTCCAAATTCATCTAAAGCTGTTTTGTTAACCATTATTGCTCCCGCATTCTCTAATTTTTCTACTGCAGTTGCAGTAAATATAGGCACATAATCTTTTAAAGTATTAGATGATCCGGTTGAAAGAATACCCTTAGTTGAATAATTATCTTTAACGCCAAAAGGAATGCCGGAAAGAGGATTATCAGTAACTTCGGTAATGCGAGGATTATCAATAATCGTTACAAAGGCATTACATTTTTCTTGCACCTCTTTGGTCTTTAATAACGATTCTTTCACTAATTCATCAGGTGTAACTTCTTTATTTTTAAGTAAAGTATGTAATTCTTCAATACTTTTAGTAATATTCAACCTTAATCACCTCCAACTACTTTAGGCACTACTACTTCTCGATCTTCATATTTATCACAATTTTGTAATATTTCTTCAATACTTGGTGAAGGAGTAGCAACATCACTTCGAAGTTCATAGGTAAAATCATCTAAAGTGTGTGTCATTGGTTCAACCATCTCAATATTAGGTATTTTTGTAATAAGTTCCATATTGTGATCAATAACATCAAACTCTTCTAAAACTAAGGCATTTTCTTCATCTGATAAATTAATTAATAATTTATTAGCATAATTTTGGACCATTTCTTTTGTAAATTTACTCATAAATACCTCTTAATAATCACAAGATTTTGGTGTTCTTGGATAAGGAATAACATCTCTAATATTATCAACACCAGTTAAATAAATTAAAAGTCTTTCAAATCCCATTCCAAAGCCAGAATGAACACAACCACCATAACGACGAAGATTTAAATACCATTCTAGACCATTATCACTCATCTTTAATTCTTGCATTCTTTTAATAAGTTTATCGTAATTTTCTTCTCTTTGACTACCACCCATTAATTCACCAGCTCCCGGTACTTCTAAATCAACCGCCGCCACGGTTTCATTATCAGGATTTAATTTCATATAGAAAGCTTTAATATCTTTTGGCCAATTTTTGATAAAGACTGGTCCATTAAAGTATTCAGTAATATATTTTTCGTGTTCTTTAGCAATATCACCACCATAAACTGGTTCAAATTCCCATTTAACTGGAGCTTCTTTTAATAGTTTAATTACATCTTTATGATCAATTCTTACAAACTTACTATTAATAAGTTTTTCAAGTTTTTCTTTTAAGCCTTTTTCGACAAAAGCATCAAAGAAATTAATTTCTTCTTTAGCGTTATCTAAAACATATTTAACAATATATTTAAGCATATCTTCCATTATGTCCATATCCCCTTCTAAATCACAAAAGGCAATTTCTGGTTCAATCATCCAAAATTCAGCAGCATGGGTTTTGGTATTAGAATTTTCTGCTCTAAAAGTTGGCCCAAAAGTATAAGTTTTTTTATAAGCCATTGCAAATGTTTCCGCTTCTAATTGACCACTTACGGTTAGCCCTGTTAGTTTACCAAAGAAATCTTTACTATAATCTACTTCACCCTTAATTTTATCTATTGGTAAAGTCGTTACTTGAAACATCTCACCGGCTCCTTCACAATCACTTGCAGTAATTAAAGGGGCGTGAAAATAAACATAACCTCTTTCTTGGAAATATTTATGAATAGCATAGGCAGCAATACTTCTTACTCTAAAAACAGCTTGGAAAAGATTAGTTCTTGGCCTTAGATATGCTTGTTCTCTTAAAAATTCTCTTGTATGTCTTTTAGGTTGAATCGGATAATCTTCGGGACAATCACCTAAAAGAGTGATATTACTTGCTTGTAATTCAATTTCTTGATTACCTTTTGATTCCACAACTACTCCTGTTACTGAAATAGCTGAACCCACTAAAAACTTTTGAACATCGCTAAAATTAGTTAATTTTTCATCGTATACAACTTGCAAATGAGTTTGACAAGTACCATCAGAAAAATCAATAAAGCCAAAAGTTTTTTGATCACGATGTAATCTTATCCAACCACAGATAGTTACTTCATTATTTAAATATTTTTTTGTATCACTAAATAAATCTCTTAAATCCATATTAAATAATCCTTTCTATTAAGGGGTAAGTCTTGATGGACCCCTAAAAATAAACATTTCTTCTTTTAAAGATGAAATACCAAGTAAAAGCATTGTAAGACGGTCAACGCCAATAGCAAATCCACCGTGTGGAGGGCAACCATACTTAAAGAATTGTAAGTAAAATTCCACATCTTTAGCCAATCCTTTTTCTTCGGCTTGTTTTTTAAGCTCTTCATAACGATGCTCTCTTTGGGCTCCCGTAGTTATTTCCGTACCTTTCCATATAAGGTCAAAGCCTTGGGGAATATCATCTTTACGCATATGATAAAAAGCTCTTTTAGTCTTCGCAAAATCTGTTACAAAGATAAACTCACTATCATAAACTTCTTTAGCATATTGACTCGTTAATTTTTCTGCTTCAGCATTCATATCCCCAATATCATAAGCTGGTATTTCATAATTATATCTTTTATTTAATTCTTGATATAAATCTTGTAATTTAATTCTTGGAAATGGTCTTTTAGGAATAATTACATCTTCACCAAATAATTCTTTAATTTCTTTTGCATATAAATTTTTAACGTTAGTTAAACCGGCGATTAAAAGCTCTTCTTCCATATCCATTACATCTTCATATGAATCAATATAAGCAAATTCTAAGTCAAAAGAAGTAAACTCAGTGGTATGACGATTTGTATTAGAATTTTCCGCTCTAAAGGCCGGGGCAATTTCAAATATTCTTTCTAAGCCACTGGCAATAGCCATTTGTTTATAAAATTGAGGGCTTTGGGCAAGATAAGCTTTTCTATCAAAATATTTTACTTCAAAAACATCGCTACCTGATTCAGAGGCTGTCGCAATTAATTTAGGCGTATGAATCTCCGTAAAATTTTCCTTAATTAAAAATGATCGCATACCATCAACAAATGCTGATTGAACTTTAAGCATTAAATTGTTTTTAGCACTTCTTAAATCTATCCATCTATAATCTAGGCGTGTATCAATATTTGCCGTCTCATCAAGAGGTAGTTTTTCGGCCTTACTTAAGATTTTAACACTTTCCGGAATAAACTCTTTACCACCATTTTTAACGTATTCACTTAATTTCATTACACCTGTAAATTCTAAGATACTATTTTGAAGAATACCTTCAAGAGCATTTACAATATCTTTATTATTTTCTTTATCAATAGATACTTGTATTTTGCCACTAGCATCTTTTAAAATGATAAAAATCATATATTTAGTATCTCTTATTGTCTCAGCCCAACCACTAATGCGAGCTATTTTTTCTTCACTTAATTCATTTATTAATTCTCTTTTCATAATCCTCCTACAAATTACTAATAATGTAATCAACTATTTCCGAAATATCTATTTTAACCTCTTCTTTAGTATGATTATCTTTAACATTAACTAAACCTAATTTTAAATCTTCATTATTTAAAATAATTAAAAATTTAGCATCAAGACGATCAGCTTCATTAAATTGTCCTTTTAAGCCTTTATTTAAATTATTTGTCTCAACAACGACTCCATTAAGTCTTAAGTTTTGGACAATCGGAAGAGCATTTAATTTTTCTTCTTCAGACACATACATTACATAGCAATCAATTTCTTTTTTGACATTTTGATATAAATCAATTTCTTTAAGTAAGGCAATTATCCGGTCAACTCCACAGGCAAAACCAATTCCATAATTATCTTTACCCCCTAATTCTTTAATTAATTTATTGTATCTACCGCCACCACCTAAAACACTTTGTCTTGTCTCATCACTATCTAAGGACACTATTTCAAAAACAGTATGATCATAATAATCAAGACCTCTTACTATTTTAGGATTTACTTCGTAATCAACTTCTAATAAATCTAAATATTTTAATACTGTTGTAAATCTTTCTTTAGCATCCTTTGTTAGATAATCGATTGTTTTAGGAGCCTTTTTTAAAATCGGGCTTTCCGCATCAACTTTACAATCTAGTATTCTTAAAGGATTAGTTTTAAATCTTTCTTTACAATCATCACATAATAGATCTAGATGTGGTTCTAAATATTTGACTAAAGCATCACGATATTTAATCCTTGATTCTTCATCACCTAAAGTATTAATATTTACTTGTAAATTACTAATATGTAGGGCTTCTAAAATTTTATATTGTAAACTAATTACTTCCGCATCAATAATTGGATCGTCACTCCCAAGAACTTCCACTCCAAATTGGGTAAATTCCCTAAGTCTTCCCGCTTGGGGTCTTTCATAACGATACATTGTGCCATTATAATAGTATTTTTTTACATCAGGTGATGCATACTCTTTATTTTCTAAGTAACTTCTTACTACACCTGCTGTTCCTTCTGGCCTTAAAGTTAAATTACGATCTCCTTTATCTTTAAAATCGTAAGTTTCTTTTTTTACGATATCTGATGATTCTCCTACTGAGCGGTGATATAATTCACTTGCTTCAAAAATTGGGGTTCTAATATATTCATAATTATAAGTAGCCATCATTGTACTTACAACTGAATTAACATATTCCCATAATAGAGAATCACTTCCCGTAATATCAATAGTTCCTTTTGGTTTAGTTATCATTTAATCATCCTTTCTAAAAAATAAAAAGACCTATTCATAAGGGCGAGTCTTCCCGCGGTACCACCTTACTTTAGGTCTTAAAATTTATCACACTAAGTGCGTTTCTATTTATCTAAAAGTGTCTTCATTTATTAAATTATTTGACTTTCTCACCAACCGTCTTCTCTTTAAAAATTCATTTAATAAATTACTTGTCTTTTTATAGAAAATATTTATATTCTAATTTTATTACTTTTTTTAATTATCGTCAACTAAGAATTTTATTATCTATGAAGAGTTTTTTTGTAATTTTCTAATTGTTCTTCACTATAATAATCGCTAAGTAAATCAATACAATCATCTCCTATAGATTTAACCCATTCTTGTCCTATATAACAAGCATATATTAAATCTTTCAATGTTGTATCTATGGCAATATAATATATTTTTCCTTGAGGATGATTACAATTCTCAACCACTGTTCCTAAATGATATTCAATAATAAATGTTGTAAGTAATTCATCAAAATTACTATAATCGTGATTAGAAGGTAAAAAATATTCCGAATGGTTATCACAATAAAAAATGGTTTTATTTTCTTTTGTCAAAAAATGCAATTCAAATTTAGAAAATATTGCCAATTCACTGGCATCTAGAGAATTAATCTTGGTTTGTTTTTTTCTTAAAACTTCATGAATCAAGAAGGGTAAGAACTTGGAAAAGAAAAATTCTAAATTTTTTCTAAGGCCAAGAATACTTTCTACTTCTACAAAATCACTTTGATAAAATAAGTAATCGTGACCGTAAAAGAATAGTTCGGTGTTCAGAAGCTCTGTTCTTTCATTAACGTTTTCTCTTCTTCCTATTTCATAATTTTCTTTAAAAACATCATATAAATTTAAATCCTCATTATTCTTCATTTTCTCATTTTCCATCTTTTCTATACCTCTTTTTTTATTTTATATTTTTATTGTCTATGAAGAGTTTTCTTAAAACTATCTAATTGTTCTTCACTATAATAATCACTTAATATGTCAATACATTCTTCTCCTAAAGATTTAACCCATTCTTGTCCTATATAACAAGCATATATTAAATCTCTTAATGTAGTATGTATTCTAACGTTATATTCATATTCCTTATCAGGAATCCTTCTATCCATTTTACCTAATTCATATTGTGTAATAAAATTTTTTAAATGAAAAACAAATGCTTTACCATTAATTTGGGCTGGTAAACAATAGATAAGCTTGTCTTCTGCTTCAAAGCCCTTGCATCCACCGGGATAACAGTAAAAAATATGTTTGAAAGCCACAGAATGAGTAATATTTAACTTTCTTTTACTATTTAAAATAGTTTTTTTAATAAAAAATGGTAAAAATTGATAGAAATAAAACTCTAGATTTTTCCTAAGGTAAATAAGACTTTCTATTTTTGCAAAATCTTTTTGATATGATGATAAGTTTGTATAAATCATTTTATCCTGCAATCGTCCTATAGCATCGTTTATTTCATCTTCCATATTTTGTGCTTCCTTACTTTCTTTAAAGATTTCATATAAACTTAAAGCATCACCATTCATTATTTTTTCTTTATCCATAATTTTTTCCTTTCGTTATTTTATATTTTTATTACCTATGGAGAGTTTTCTTAAAACTTGCTAATTGTTCTTCACTATAATAATCACTTAATATAGTAAGGCATTCATCTTCTATATGTTTAATCCATTCTTCACCTACATAGCAAGCATATATTAAATCTTTTAATGAAGTATTTATAGTTATAAAATAAATTAATTCTACAGTATCATCAGATTTTCTCTTCTCAATTGTTCCTAAATGATATTCATTAATAAAGTTTACAAGTAATTCATTAAAATTATTATAATCAGAATCAGAAGGTAAAATGTAAAAAGATTTACCATAATAAATATACTTGTAAGATTTTTCGTCATAACTCAAGGTAAAATCAGCTGATATTTTACATTTACTAACATCTAATGATTTAATATCTTTATGATTTTCTAATAAATAGGTATGAATCAAAAAAGGCATAAACTTGGAAAAGAAAAATATTAAATTCTTTTTAAGGTCAATTATTCTTTCTACTTCATTAAATTGATTTCTATTAGCTATATTAATAGAGCCATAATCAAATAACTCATCTCTTAATTGTTTTTTCTTATTATGTGCAGCTTCTACTCTTTGTCCTATTTCATAATTTTCTTTAAAAATATCATATAAATTTAAATCATCATTATTCTTCATTTTCTCATTTTCCATCTTTTCTATACCTCTTTCTTTATTTTTTATATTTTTGTAATATACGTGACCCAGAAGAAACTTTTTCTAAAATAGATTCATAAGAGTCATTAGCTGATTCTGTTATATGCATATCTCTAATGTTATTTAGCTTGACGCTATCATAATAATTAATATTAAATAGCTTTAGTTGATCAGTAATTTCTGCCTCATTTATTTTTTCATATTTACCTTGTAATAATAATTGTAGTATTTGTAAACTTCTCGGTAATTTAATAATGTTATCGATAACCCAAAAGCTACCATACATAATTGTTTTCGCTGCTTCTGTTCTTAAAAGATAAAAATCATGATTGTTTTCTTCAATAATTCTTATTAATGGAATATTATCAAAATCACCATTAATGTATTGTTCAATTAAATTTATTTGTTCTTCGCATTCATCCTCTCGATCAGGCGGCCAACCAATTGCATGAAACCTTAAACATAATTCTTTTAAATATGCTATGTTTTTTGTACCACCACATTTTCTTAAATTTGATTGAATTCTCCCAGGAATAGTCCACTCAGGTCCATATACAATATCACTTATAGCTAGTTCTTCGGAATTTACAAATCGGTCTTTAGTTGTTACTACAGTAGTTATTAAATAATATAATAAATCAGCATCATTTGCTTCAATTATTTTTCGCTTATATCTTTTTAATTCTTCTTTTTTAGCTTCAATAGTATACAAAACTATACTATCATCTTTTTTATCATATATGTACATTATAATCTCCTTATTTAAATATTACCTATGTAGAGTTTTCTTAAAATTTGCTAATTGTTCTTCACTAAAGTAATCACTTAATAAATCAATACATTCATCTTCTAAAACTTTAACCAATTCTTCTCCTAGATAACAAGCATATATTAAATCTTGTAATGAAGTTTCAATTAAAATAGAATAATCTAAGCCAAATTGAGAATTTAACATTTTAATCGTACCTAAATTAAGTTCTTCAATAAATTTAATAAGTATTTCTTCAAAATGATAATAATCAGAATCATAAGGTAAAGGAAATTCTATATTTTCATCTTCATAACTAATATGTTTATAAATACTTGTCTTATAACTTAATCTAAAATTAGTAGATATTTTATATTCATTTGCATCTAAAGATTTAATACTATTTTGATTTTTTAATAAATAATTTTGAATTACAAATGGGATAAATTTATAAAAGAAAAAAGATAAATTTTCTTTAAGACCAAGAACGCTTTCTACTTCTTCAAAATTTTTTCTATTAACAAAATTGTGATTACAATACTCAAATAGTTCATCACTTAACTGTTTTTGCTTATCATATACAGCTTTTACTCTACTACTTATTTCATAGCTTTCTTTATAAATATCATATAAATTTAAAGCTCCTTTATCCATCTTTTTTGCATTTTCCATCTTTTCTATACCTCTTTCTTTATTTTTTATATTTTTGCAATATACGTGATGAACTTGATACTTTTCTCATTGTATCTTCAAATTTACCACTAACTAAGCCAATTGCATATAAATCTTCAATATCACTTATTTTAATGCTTTTACAATATTTAATATTGAAAAGTTTTAATTGTTCAGGCGGTAAACTGCCAATCTCACTATATCTACCTTGTAATAATAATTGTAATATTTGTAAATCTCTTGGTAATTTAATGATATCATTAATTATATAATATGAGTCATCTTGATAACAATCAATTAAATCAAAATTTTCTGTTCTTAAAAGATAAAAATAATGTCCTTTTTTATTAGTGACCTTTTTAAGTGAATAATCATCAAATTTACCTTCAATATATTTTTTTAATGTATAAATATAATCATTATAAATATAAGCTTTAAATGAAGCACTATTATTAAAATAATGGGCAACTTTATTTTCTAAAGTAGCAATATTACTTGTTCCAGAAATGGGATTAAATGAACTACTAATTGAATCATTAGAGGAACTAGCTGGAGTAAAAAAATCAAGATCATTTATAGATAATTCACTAGAATTTATAAATTTTTCTATGGCCTCAGCACTATTAGTTATCAAATGATATAATAAATCTTTATCATTTGCCTCAAGTATTTTTCGCTTATATTCTCTTAACGCTTCCTTTTTAGCTTCAATAGTATACAAAACTATACTATCAGCCTTTTTATCATATATGTACATATAACTTCTCCTTTATTTTCTTCTTTTTTGTAAAATTTGACCATCTAATTCAGCTTTTTTAATAATGCTATCATAAGCACTTGCTGGCATATTTAGAATTAATTAAATATGCTAATTCTTCTATAGTGATTGTTTTAATATATTCAATATTAAATAACTCTAATTGTTCAAGCGTTGGTTCACTTGCTAATTTTTCATATTTTCCTAAAAGAAGCAAATGTAATAAATATAATTCTTTTGATAATCTCATTACTTGTCTTAACATAAAGTTATTGTAATCAATTTGCCATATCTTAGGTACTAAATAGTAAAATTCTTCGTTTGCAGAAATTACTTTAATTGGTATATTATTATCTTTTAAACCATTAAGATAATCATCCGTTATATTATCACCATCAATATATTGATGAATCATTCTATGATAAGATGAGTCATCATAATTAATAAGATCATTAAGAAAAGAAACCAATTTTTTATTATAAGGAATATTATCTAAATCAATTTCTTCTAAAGAAGTAAAATCTTTAAGAACTCTACTATTTTTAGATAATATATAATAAAATAGTTTATCTTTTTGGGCATTTATAATATTTTTCCTATATTCTTTTAATTCTTCTTTTTTAGCAGTAATTGTATAAAGATCAATCCCACCATTATTTTTATCAAGTATATACATTACCAAAGCCTCCTTCAATTTTATTATCTTCTTCTTTGATATTTCTTTAGTTGTTCTTCACTGTAATAATCACTTAATAATTCTAAGCAACCATCTTCTAAATACTTAACCCACTCTTCGCCAATATAGCAAGCATACATTAAATCTTTTAAGGATGCTTCAATATTAATATTGTAATCCTTAGAAAAAAAATCCTCTTTATCTGTTTTTCTTAAATTATATTCATTAATGAATGTAATAAGAAAAAAATCAAACCAATTATGAGATTGGGAAGGTAAAAAATAAAATTTATCATCATCTATTGCATAAAAATATTTGGACGTTTTATCATCAAAAAGTAAATTTAATTTAATAGAAATCTTTTGATCTTTATCATCTTTTTCTTTAATATAAAGTGGAAGTAATTCATAAAAGAAAAACTCTAGATTTCTTTTAAAACCGACTAATCTTTCAACTTCTCTATAAGCACAATATGTATGATAATAATCATCACTAGTTTCTGAAAGTTTTATTTTTAATTGCTCATTTGTTATATTATTTAATTTTTCACTATTTTCCATTATCTAACTCACCATTCTATAGCCTTCTGCCTTTTTTATAACTTTTTAATTGTTCTTCATTAAAGTAATCACTTAATAAATCTATACACGCATCTTCTAAATACTTAACCCACTCTTCACCAACATAACAAGCATAAACTAAATCTTTAAAAGATGCTTGCAACTCAACTGTATATACATTATCTGATAAAAATTTTTCATTCATTTCTCCTAAATTATATTGTTCAATGAAATTTTTAAGATATAAATTAAATTTACAATCATCTGAATCAGAAGGAAAATAATAATGATGCCCATCATATTGGGATACAAAAAATTTGCTCTTATGAAGTATATAATATAAGTCATTTTTAATAGATAATCCTAAACGGTTATAATCTATAGATTCTAATTGGGTTTCGCCTCTTATTATTGCTTCTTGAATAAAAAGCGGCAATAACTCATAAAAGTAAAATTCTAAATTCTTTTTTAGAGCAATAATATTTTCAACTTCGGCAAAGTCTCGCCTTGGTATTTGGAAAAGCATACTTTCTTTATAAATTTTATCTTCTAATTGATTCTTTTTTTTAATTTGTTCATTAGCTCTTTTTTTAATTGCGAAATTTTCTTGGAAAATATCATACAAATCTAATTGGCTATTATCTACGTTTTTACTATTCATATTTTGCTTCTCCTTTTATATATTCATTTATTATAAAGTGTTATATTCTAATTGTCAATTTAATTTTTTCTTTCTAAAATATGTTTAGGAGTAACCATTTCTAAAGATTTTAAATATTCATCTTGATAAAAATTACATAAATATTCAAATAGCATTTTAGCTTCTTTAATTGAACGTGATGTAATACCATAGTTATGATTTAATTTAGTTTTTGAATTCTAAGCATACTTAAGTCTAGTAACATTATTTATTTTTGCTGTCAATTATAATTGTTATGGGGCCATCATTTTCAATATTAACAAGCATATCGGCCCCAAAAATGCCAGTAACTGTAGGTACAATCTTATTTAATTCCCGATTAAAAGTGTCATATAGTTTAGTTGCTTCCTCCCCATTTAAAGCTTTAATATAACTAGGGCGATTACCTTTTTTAGTGTCAGCATATAAAGTAAATTGACTAATAGATAAAATACTTCCTCCATAATCTAAAATACTTTTATTCATTACCCCATTTTCATCATCAAATATTCTTAAATTAGTAATCTTTTTGACAATATAATTAATATCATCAATGGTATCATCCTCAGTAAAACAACTAAATATCACTAAACCATTAGTAATTTCATTATATACTTTATTATTTATCGAAACACTACTATGTTTACTTCTTTGAATAACTACTTTCATTATGACTCCCTTACTTTAATATTTTTAAGTTTATTAACTTTACTTTTAAAACGGTCAAGTTCATCTTTATTATTAACTTTTACTAATAACTCACAAACTGTACCATTTTCAGCTTCTTTATTTTTAAATTCCGCAATTGTAATTTTTTCTTTAGTGGCAAGGGCAATTAAATCAGCTAAATAATTCTTATTTTGACTAACTAATAACACAACATTAGTATAGTAAGTGTTATCAGCATCTTTATTCCAAGAAATATCAATCAGTCTTAAATTAGCATCTTTAATATTTGGACAATTTTTTTTATGAACAGATATTCCTTCTCCCTTTGTAATAAACCCAATAATATCATCTCCCTTAACTGGACGACAACATTTAGCCAAATTATACATAATATTGGTATTACCATCAACAATGATATCATTATTATTTTTATTTTTATCTATTCTTGGTTTTATTTTTTCAATTAAAACATCATCAATATTATGTTTATCTTCCGTCGTTAAATTAATAATATAACCAGCTGTATATCTTAGAGAACCTAAACTTAAATATAAATCTTCTAAATTATTTAATTTTAAATCTTTTAATATTTTATTTAAATTTTGATCATTAATAATATCATTATAACCGAGTTTTCTTCTTCTAATTTCTTTTTCTAAAATACTCTTACCTTTTTCAATTAATTCTAAACGATCTTTTTTACTAAAGAAAGCTTTTATTTTTGATCTAGCTTGTTCAGTTTTAACAAAACTTAACCAATCATTACTAGGTAAAGCTTCTTTATTAGTAATAATTTTAACAACATCATTATTTTGCAAATTATAAGAAAGAGGAACAATATTATCATTAACAATGGCACCGACTGTTGTATCACCAACTCTACTATGGATGCGATAAGCAAAGTCAATCGGAGTTGCATCTTTAGGAAGCTCAATAACATCACCTTTAGGGGTATAAACATAAATAAGCTCACCTAAAAGATTATAAGTCATTGCATTTTCAAAATTAGTATCATTTTCATTACTAGCTGATTCAATAATATTACGAAACATTTCTAATTTTTGTTCCATAATAGTTTGAATCTTCTTCACCCCTTTTTCTTTATATGACCAGTGAGAAGCAATTCCTTTTTCAGCAATTTCATCCATTTCATATGTCCTTACTTGGATTTCATAAAAGTTACCATCATCACCAAAAACTGTAGTATGTAAGCTTTGATACATATTTTCTTTGGGATTAGCTATATAATCTTTAAATCTTTTCGGAACAGGACGATATTTAGAATGAATTAACCCAATAACGGTATAACATAAAGCTTCAGTTTTAACAAATATTCTTAAAGCAAGAATATCATAAATACTATCCCAATTCTTACCAGATTGTAATTTATGATAAATACTATAAACGCTTTTTACTCTCCCTTTTATTTCAAAAGTAATATCATTATCAATTAATAAATGCGATAAATCTTCTTTCATTTTTAAAAGATTATCATTAAGTTCACTAGTTGTATTATTAAGGCGTTCTAAAATATCATTATATACATCGGGTTTTAAAATTTGTAAACATAAGTTTTCCATTTCACTTTTAATAGAATTAATACCAAGACGATGGGCAATTGGCACTAAAATGTCCATTGTTTCTTTCGCAGTTTTCTTTCTACTTTCTTCTTTTACGGCGTAACTTGTCCGAAGATTATGTAAACGATCTGCTAATTTAATAAAAATTACGCGTGGGTCCTCTGCTAAACCAACTAAAACTTTTCTTAAATAGATTTTGGAGTTTTCCGTTTCATCTTGTAATTCTAATTTATTAATTTTTGAGACATTTAAAACAATATTGGCAACATCTTCGCCAAATTTTTCTTTTAAATCCTCTTTTGTTGCCGAAGTACCTTTATCTAAAACATCGTGTAAAAGAGAGGCAATAATCGTGGTATCATCAACATTTAAATCCGTTAAAATATTGGTTACATTTAAAGGATGGGTAATGTAATCAGCCCCCGATAATCTTTTCTTGCCTGCATATTCATTTGCAGCATAAAGGTAGGCCTTTTTTATTTTTTTAAGAGTTTTTTCATCAAAGTCTAATTTATCATAGATTGTTTCAAAATTTATTTCGTTATCTTTCAATTTCCTCATTCCTCTTCATTTTTTGATAATTAATAAAGTCAATAATATCAATATTTAGAATATCATCAACTAATTCATACATTCTTAAGTTTTCTTTTTTATGCCAAATATTATGGACACAATAATTCCATATATCTAATGATTTAATATTATCTATCTTTTCTCTTTGCCATTCAGCTATTTTGGTATTAAAGGCTGGTAGTAATCTTATAAATAAATCATTTTTGGTAATATCTTTTGCCATAAATAAGAATTCCTTTCATATTATTATTATATAATATTTGTTTTATTTTTTAAAGGTGAACTTATGAGATATAAAAATAATCTATTTTTAAAATCAACAATTATTCTGATTTTTGGAGGTATTATAACTAAAATCTTAGGTTTTATTATTAGAATAATTTATACAAGAATTGTTGGGGCCGAAGTTATTGGTTTATATTCTTTAGTTATGCCAACCTATTCATTATTAATTACAATTGCCACTCTTGCCTTACCAACAACTATTTCCAAATTAGTCGCAGAAGGCAAACACCAAAATTTAAGGATTATTACTACCTCAACGATTTTAATAATGGCTATTAATTTTATTGTTGTTATTTTGATGATTTTGGGAGCTAGATTTATTGCGACTTATCTTTTAAAAGAAGAAAGATGTTATTTATTAATCATTGCAATGAGTCTAACTTTTCCCATCATCTCTATATCAAGTATCGTTAAAGGCTACTTTTATGGAAAACAAAATATGGTACCTAATGTCGTATCTAATGTTATTGAACAATTAGTAAGAGGTACCCTTATTTATCTATTTGTTCCTAAATTAATGGCAATAAGCCCTATTTTAGCGGCTTCTTCTCTTTTTATCTTTTCCTTTATTGAAGAATTAGTATCAATTTTGGTTAATTTATTATTTTTACCTAAAAAGATTAAAATAGTAAAAAATGATCTTACTTTTGATAAAGGCTTATTAAAAAATATTTTAAGTATTTCTCTTCCTACTGTTTCATCACGAATAATTGGTAATATTGGTTATTTTTTTGAACCCATTATTTTAACTAATTTACTTTTATTTTCTGGTTATTCTAATGAATATATTGTTTTAGAATATGGGGCATATAACGCTTACTCGATTGCCATTCTTACGGTTCCTTCCTTTTTTATTACAGCCATCTCTTCATCTTTAATTCCGGAGATTAGTAAAAACTATTTAAAAGGTCATTTTAAAGCTCTTAAAAAAAGGCTTAAAGAAGCCCTTTGTTTTGCTTTAATTATTGGAATTGGTTATGCGATTATTCTAATGTTTTTTGGTAAAAACATTTTATTTACACTATATAATACTTATGATGGATTAAGTTATATCAAAGTATTAACACCAATATTTCCTCTATTTTATATTGAAGCTATATTAATGAGTTATTTACAAGCCTTAGATAAAGCGAAAATTACAATGAATATTACGATTATTGGAGTCATAGTAAAACTTTTAACTTTAGCCGTGTTCTCTCTTGCCCATATTGGAATGTATTCTCTAGTATTATCCGAAATAACAAATATTTTAGTCGTAGTTATCTTAAATATTTATTATACCGTTAAAATAACGAAAAAATTACAAATACCATAATCTTTCATTATTTTTATATACTTCTTTAATAAAACCACAGCCAAGACATTCTTCCCCTAAATAAAGGACACACGCTTGTCCTGGGGTAACTGATTTCGCTCTTTCCCTATATTTAACTAAAATTTCATTATTAGGTAAGTATTCTAGTTCCACTGGATGATCTATTCCACGGTATCTAAATTTAGCAGTACAAAATGTTGGATGCGTACTACTTATAAAATTAACATTTTCAATTAAACAAGCATCACTATATAAATATTCATCATCGCCAATAGTTACATATAAAATATTATTTTTAACATCTTTACCACAAACAAAATGCCGATCAGTATTTCCCGAAATACCTACATTCCTTCTTTGCCCAATGGTATAATTCATCAGTCCTTGGTGTCTACCGATTACTTTTTTAGTTTTAACATCGACAATATCACCGGGATTTTCTTGTAAATAATTTTTAATAAATTTTTGAAAGTTACGTTCCCCAATAAAACATATACCCGTTGAATCTTTTTTTGAAGCCACTACTAAGTCTTGTTCTAAAGCTATTTTTCTTACTTCGCTTTTTAGTAAATTGCCAATAGGAAATAAAACATTTTTTAATTCATCTACTGTAACATCGGCTAAAAAATAAGTTTGATCTTTATTCAAATCTTTAGCTCTTAAAAGACGACTACCTTCAATTCTAGCATAATGTCCCGTAGCAATATAATCTGCTCCTAATTTTATTGCTTCTTTTTTAAATAAATCAAATTTAATATATTTATTACATAACATATCTGGATTAGGAGTTCTTCCCTTTTGTAATTCATCTAAAAAATATTTAAATACATAATCCCAATATTCTTTAATAAAATCAACACGGTGCAAAGGAATATCTAATTTTTCACATACTTTTAAGGCATCATTATAATCTCTTTCTTGGGGACAAATGATATCATCATTTTGATAGTCTTCCCCATTAATAGTGCTATCCCAATTACGCATAAAAAGAGCAATAACATTATATCCCTCTTTTTTAAGAAGATAAGCCGCAACAGCGCTATCAACGCCACCACTCATTCCCACAACAACTGTTTCCATAAATATTCCCCTTTCCTATAAAAAAGTAATAATATTTTAACAAATAATTAACTAATTGTCTATTACAAACATAACTCAACAATATAACTAATTAAAGCTACATCTTTATTTAAATTACCACTTTTTACTTTATAATCAAGATTACTTAAATTAATTATCTCTTCTTTTATTTCATTTACTTGATATTTTCTTAAATTATCTTTTACTTTATCATACATCCAATCTGTAAGATGTAAATTATTTAAAATATCTTTTTTACTATATTTATTTATTTCATATAAATAAGTCATTAACATTAATTTAAATTCCCGGTATATTAAAGATATTATAACAGTAGGTTCCACTTTTAATATTTTAGCTTCTTGTAATAACTTTAGAGAACCATCTAAATCTCTATTAATAATACATTCTACTAATTTAAAATTATTTTCTTCAAATGTTTTACTTGTTAAATTAACTACATCTTCATATTTTATTTCACAAGGTTTACTATAATATAACATTATTTTCATAAGTTCATTATAAGCTAAATCAAAATTACCTAAAGTATTATTAATAATATACCATAAAGTTTTATCTAAAATAGTATATTTATTATCTTTAACGATTTTTAATAATTCATCTTTTATCTTTGTTTTAGTCATTCCAACATTTACATATAAATTATTATTTTCTTTAATCTTATTATATAATTTTTTTCTACTATCAACATTACCATTTACAACAAAGATTAATTTAGTATGTTCATTTTCTTCTTCTAAATACTTAAGTATTTTATCACTTATTTCACTACTTTTTTTACTATCTCCTGTTTTACTTGCTAGTAAAAACTTGGCATTTTTTACAATCACACACTTATTGGTATCAAAAAGTGATGGATAACTACATTCAGCTAAAACATCATCTATACTATCTTCATCTAAATTAAACATTACAATATTATCAATACCATCTTTTAATTTTTTTAATATTTCTTCGGTATAATAAATGGTATCACTTACAACTAAATATGTATTCATATAATCCTTTCTAATAACTTACTTTATCTCTTTTATTTAAAAGCACTGTAGTTAATAAATAATGAATAGAACTAAATATTAAGGCAGGCAAAATAATAATTCTTGTACTTTTATTAAAGACAAAACCACACAAATAAATACCCAAAGCTTGACCAAGTAAACTTGTTATATATTTTAAAGTAGTCATTAAAAAGCTATATTCGCTCTTAACTTTATTAATAAAATAACCCTCGATAATAAAATCAAATGGCATTTCTAAAACAAATAGATAAATAAAAGTAACCCCTAATAAAACTTTATTATTAGTTATAAAAGTTAATAAATAAAGAATTATTCTTATTCCATATTTAAAGACCATATTTAAATGATTATTTTTAAAATGCAAATGTTTAACAACTAATATGGCTAGAATATTTGATATTATTCCTAAGAATAAAAAGATAAAACTAGCTTTTTGAAGACTAAATCCTAAATTAGTAGTAAGACTTAGAATAGGCATTCCCACAACACTTTTCCAAGTAACTGATGATAAGAAATTAACTAATAAAAACAAATAAATTATTTTATGTTCATTTAAATATTTAATTGCCCTTTTTATATCAAAACTATTACTATTACCTTTATTATCATCAGTTACTTCTAATAATACCATTAATGCTAAAAAGATAAAACAAATTGATAATAATAAACAAGAATTATAACTAAATAAATGTTTAAAGAAATATTTACCTATTAATAAAGAAACAAGTAAAAAACCAACATCATTACTTATTTCTTCATAGCTTTTTTTCTTCGTATATACTTCATTATCTTTATGAATACTCATCATAAGGGGATAAATACTTGATAAAATAAGTTCATTAAATGCTATATCAAAAAACATTATAAATTTAATTAAAAATAAATTACCACTACCATTTATAATATATAATAAACTACTCGTTATTAATTTTAAAATTAGGGCAAAAGAAACACCAACTTTTAATTTTTTATATGATACTTTAATCGTAAAAAAGATAAAAATTAAAACCGTAATTATATTAGCAAAGCAGACTATTCTTGATATCGATGCTGGAGTTAGCCCATTAGTTTGTAACCACATCTCACGATAATTACTAAATATACCAACGCTCAATGAAAAAAGAATTAAAAATAAATACAATAATTTTTGTTTACTTAAATTCTTCATCACTCTTCACCATTAAAATAATAGCATATTTTTCTTTCATTTTAAATACCAAACTAAAAGGAAGGAATTATTTAATAAATAACCACTAGTTGGAAATGTTGTATCACTTACTGATACATAATCTTTCTTTCCTGTATTCTGTTCTTTATATATATTAAAGTTTTTTCTTTCTACTTTTATTACTTCATCCTTTTCTACTACACTAGTATCTTTCTTTAATACTAAAAATACATTTAATATTAATAACACTACAATTACAACAATAATAAAATATTTATTTTTCATAGACAACCATCCTATTCTACACTCATATTATGAGTATTGTGATTTTATTGTACTCATATTTAATGTAAAAGCAAATACTCAAATAATGAGTATGAGAAAATTTAACTGGTGGTTATAATGAATAGAATAAGAGAAATTAGAGAGGATAATGATAAACTTCAAAAAGATATAGCTAAAGTATTAAATGTATCTCAACAACAATACTCCAGATATGAAACAGAAACAAGTGAAATAACTATGGAACAAGCAAAAATTCTTGCAAAATATTATAATGTATCCATTGATTATTTAGCCTATCTTACTGATGAAAGAAAACCTTATAGCAAATCAATAGTTAAAGACAAATAAACGGTTCTTTAACTTTTATTTTACAAAAAGAAAATTTTATAATATAATACACAAATTGAAAGGAATATTATGGAAAAGAAAAGTTTAAAAGATATTTTATTAGATCCTAAATCAGATTATGAAACAATCACCGGTCATATAATTACTAGTGAAGATATTATGGATTTTTATAATCTTTATTTAGAAATTTCTGATTTAGAAAAAGAATATGAAAAAACGGTCTATGGTAGAAAGAATGAAGCTTTAAAAATTAGAGAAAAGCTAATGTTTTTAGCAAATATGAATAATTTATTTGAAAAAAGTTTAAAAACTAAAGTTCGAAATTATGAAATTGCTACAAAAAATATTGAAGATGTAAGCATTAAAGAACATTATAAAACGCTTGAAGTTTTAAGAGAATTAGCAAGTAATGATGAAGTAAATTACGGAGTAAAAACATTTGATTTTCCAGCTGTTTCATTTAGTGAAAACAATGGTTATCGTGACTCTTACGATATAAGGGGCCAACTTATTATTTTAGCAGAAGAAAAAGCTTTAGAAAAACTAGGTTCATCGGAACACTTACCATATTTAAGAAGATCAATGCTTGAAGATATTTATAATCAAGGTTTTTCAATGGTTTTAGCGGGAACTAACGAGCATTTAACTGAAAATTTAAATATTGAAAATAAAAGAATGCTAGGAGTTTATCAACCACTTGTCTTTTATTTACAAAATGATGAACTTAGCAAGGCAGCATATAGTCTAATGCTTTTTATTAATGATAACGGCGCTGACTTTTCAAATTTAGAAGTCGCTGATATAGTAAAAGCTATTAATGAAAAATACGCAGTAAGAAGTAAAAAAAGATCATAACTAAAAACTGAATAGAAATTGAAACCTATTCAGTTTTTAGTTATTCAGTAATTTTTTTAAGTTCTTCTTTTTCACTAGCTAATTTTTCTTTTTCTTTATTAACTAAATCTTCTGGTGCTTTACTTACAAAGTTTTCATTATTAAGTAGTGCTTCTCTTTTACTAATTGATGCTTTTAATTCAGCAATCCTTTTTTCTTTTTGTAAGACATCATCTTTAGTTAACTCTTTTTCATAATAGATAATGGCTTCATAATTTTTACTACTTACTTTAAATTTTGTTATATCTTTTTGATTATCTATTATATGATCTTGAAGTTTTAACATTTTCATTATAATTTCTTCAGTGAAATTAACTTGAACTTCATAAGTATTTAAAATATTATTTTCTTTTATAACATTACGATAATTTTTAATAAAAGCAATTATCTCATCAACTTCACTTTCAGCATCGGCAAAAATTAATTTTTTATCGACAACGGGATAACTACTAATCATAATAGACTCACTATCTTTAATTAGTAGTTCATTATATATTGCGTCAGTTACATATGGCATAAATGGATGAAGCATTTTTAAAATAGCGCTTAAAGTATAAAGTAAAGTGCTTTTAGTACCTACACTATCGCTACTAAACTTAGCCATTTCAATATAGTTATCACAAAAATCATTCCAAATAAAGGAATAAATAATTGAATTAACATTATTAAATTCAAATTTTTCCATATATTTGGTAACATCTTTAATTGTTTTATTGAGTTTAGTTAAAATCCATTTATCTTGTTTATTTAATTCATCTAATTGCATATCTTTTAAATCTTCAATATTCATTAAAGTAAAACGAGAAGCATTCCATAACTTATTAATAAAATTCCAAGTTGATTTTAACTTTTCTTCATCAAATCTTAAATCCATTCCTGGAGCAGTTGAGGTCGTTAAATAATATCTTAAAGCATCGGCTCCATAAGTATCAATCATATCCATTGGATCAACACCATTACCTAGGCTTTTACTCATTTTTCTTCCTTGTTTATCTCTAATTAAACCGTGGATAACACAATGTTTAAATGGTCTCTTTTCAGTAAATTCCAAACTTTGAAAAGTCATTCGGCAAACCCAGAAGAAGATAATATCATAACCAGTAACTAAAGTATCAGTTGGAAAATAACGATTATAAAGTTCTAAATCATTAGGCCAGCCCATCGTAGAAAATGGCCATAAAGCACTGGAAAACCAAGTATCTAATACATCTTCATCTTGCATCCATCCTTCACCCTCAGGTGGATTAACAGAAACATATATCTCATCGCCCTTATACCAAGCAGGAATTCTATGTCCCCACCAAAGTTGTCTTGATATACACCAATCGTGACAATCACTCATCCAATTATTCATTATTTTTTCAAATCTTGGGGGTACAAAATTAACTTTAGTATCTTTATTTTTTTGATTTTCTAAAACCTTCTTCGCAAGACTATCCATCTTTACAAACCATTGCTTAGACAAGTATGGTTCCACAATAGCATTCGTTCTTTCAGAGTGACCGACAGAGTGAACCATTGGTTCGATTTTTATAAGCAAATCTTCTTTTTCTAAATCTTTTAGTAATTCATCTCTTGCTGCAAAACGGTCCATTCCTTGATATTTTAAAGCTTTGTCATTCATTGTACCATCTTCATTAATAACTTTAATTCGCTCTAAATTATGGCGAATACCAACTTCAAAGTCATTTGGATCGTGGGCCGGCGTAATTTTAACAACACCAGTTCCAAATGATGGATCAGCGTGTTCATCACCAACAATAGGAATCTTTTTACCAACAATTGGTAAAATAACATTCTTGCCAATTAACTTATTATATCTTTCATCTTTTGGATTAACCGCTACTGCTGTATCCCCAAATAAAGTCTCTGGTCTAGTCGTGGCTACATCTAAAAACTCATCACTATCTTCAAGATAATATTTAAGGTGATAGAATGCTCCTTCAATATCTTTATAGATAACTTCTTCATTTGATAAAGCAGTTTTGGCAACCGGATCCCAGTTAATAATCCTCTCTCCTCTGTAAATTAAACCTTTATTATATAAATCAACAAAAACATATTTAACAACATTACTTAATCCTTCATCTAAAGTAAATCTTTCTTTTGTTAAATCAACTGATAATCCTAATTTAGCCCATTGAGAATGAATAATACTTTTATGTTCATCCGTCCATTTAAAACATTCTTCTAAAAACTTTTCTCTTCCTAAAGCATATTTATTTATACCTTGTTCTTTTAATCTAGCTACAACTTTAGCTTCCGTTGCAATCGCAGCGTGATCTGTCCCAGGAAGCCACAAACAATCATAACCTTGCATTCTTTTAAAACGAATAATAATATCTTGTAAAGTAGTATCCCAAGCGTGGCCTAAATGTAGTTTACCCGTCACATTAGGGGGAGGTATAACTATTGAATAAGGCTTTTTAGAAGTATCACCACATTCAAAATAATGATGATTTAGCCAATAGTTATATCTATCTTTCTCTACTTCATTTTGATCATATTTTTTATCTAACATCTTATCCCTCTTTTCAAATAAAAAGATGATACCAAAAGGGTGCATAAGCACGGTACCACCTTTAATTTAACTTATTAAATGATATAGCATTTCTGCATATTATACTCCATTTGCAACCAATATATCTTAACTTATTAGTTTCCACCAACCACTAACTCTCTAAAAAGTACCAATATATACCTCAAATTTCTTCATATAACAATCATATTTTAACAAAATATTTAAGATAATTCAATACTACTATGTAATAAATCATCAAGATAAATATTTAATTTATAATTCTTTTCTTCAAATCTTATTTTAGTATTATAATTATTTAAAGTAATTACTTTTAAAGGTAGATTATTTATATTATTATAAATATTTAAATTATTATTTAAAACTATCCCAATATAATTATCACTAAGACTATAGTTATTGATATTATAATTATTTAAGTACTCATTACCTTTATAATCATATATAAAGTATCTACCCTCTTCTTTACTTATAATATAAGTATTATTATAATCTTCTATTTTACTTGTAAAACCTATAGATATATTATTATTTTCATCTATTAAATAATATTTATTATCTTTTTTAACAATATACTTATTTTTATTTAAATTAATACTTTCATAAATAAAAGGAATAATCTCTTTTACTTCATCATTAATATTTAATACACCCCATAAATTTTTATCACTTTTACATATATATTTATTATCTTCATTAAGGCAATCTAAATATTTATTATAAACACTACCTTTATTTATATCATATAAATATAAAATATCCCCATCTTTAATAAAAACATACTTATTATTAATAATACTTTTAATATTATAACTACATCTACTATTTAAACAAGCATATTTACTTATTAATTTATCATTTTGATAAAACCATAAACTATTATTATAATAAGGAAAATGTTTAGTATTATCATCTTTAATACTTATTGGTTTTTCTTTATAATAAAAACCTAAGATAGTAAGAGGAATAAAGATAACGAGTAAAATAATAATCGTATATAAAACCGGCTTATTCTTCATTTAAATTACCTTCTAAATTATATTTATATACTTCCCCATCAACAGTTATTGTAAATCCGTCTGTAAAATCAATTGTAAAATCATTACTATTAACTGTCAATCCTTCATTTAATATTCCTAAAGGTTCTTCATACTTATAAATATTTAATTTATTATCAGAAATTCCTACATAATAAAGAGGAAATAATTCAATATAGGCAAATTCATTACTAATCTTTTTAAAATCGTGATTATAAATAGTATAAACATTATCTTTACTAATAAATAGATAATAATCATTATTTTTCATAACACTGCGATATTTAAATTCAATTTTCCCTTGGGCCTTCTCTTTATTTATTTCTAATATACCATAATTATCTTTATTACTTCCCACTTTTGATTTAGCTAAAACATATGATACATCGGTGGTAATTAATTTAATATCTTTATTTAATTCACTACTATTAAGAAAGTTTATTTCACTATAAGTACCCATTACTTTACTATTCTTTAAATCATATAAATAAAAATTATCTTCTTCGCCATCCCTAATAAAAACATAAACTTCATTATAGATACCCGATACTAAATCATCTTCTTGATAAATAAAACATTTATCTAAAGTGCTATCTTCTTTATTGATGGTATTTTTATTAGTACAGGTATAACTACCAATAACTTCATCTTTATTACTATCTTTATAAAAATATAAGATACCATCATAATAACTTAAATAATTATATTTATGACTAACTAATCCTTCATAACTATTAATTTTATAAGTATCATCATCAACATAAATATTAATAATATTATCATTAATATTTATTTCATAAGCAATCTTTTCTTCTTTTAATTTATTATTACTATCAAATATATATTTTTTAACATAATTATTATTTGTTAAAGGATAACCTTCTTCATTTAATTTATTAAGTTTATTATCTCTTATATACAATTTATCATCTAATACTAAAGTAATTAAATTATTATTAAAACCAATATAATCATAACCTGTAAGTATTTCTTCACCCTTTAAAGAATATAATTGGTATTTTTGTTTATTATAAGTAACAATATATTCTTTACTTGCACTTTTTATTTCTTCATTAATATTAGAAGTTAACTTCTTACCATTACTATCAATTATATACTTATTATCTTTACTCTCTGCCACTAAATATTTTAAAGATGAATTAATAATACCTAAATTATCATAAGTACATTTAATTAAAGTTTGATACCCTTTTTCATCTATTTTAATTAAACCATATAAATTATTTAAATCTTTAACAACTACTAGATTACTACTTGCATCATATATTTTAATATTACTTAATTCTAATAAATTATTTTTATTTTGAATATCATATAAAATAATTTTATCTCCATCAGTAACAAAAATAAATTGATCAAAATAAATCGGTGAATTAGCTATAATTTCCGTTCCATCTTCATAAACGCTTACTACTCTTTCAAAAGTATCATCCGTAAAATTACTTTTGGCTACTGCACATTTATTAGGATCTTTATTTACACAATCATAACTACCTAGGGCTCTTTCTAGTTTATCTAGAAAAACTAAACGACCATTTTCATAACGATAATTATCTTTTTCTATTACAACTTCCTCTTCCTTTTCTTTTTCCTTAGCGGGGGTATTATCTTTAAAAACGGTCAAATATAAAACTAAACTTAAAGCCACAACTAAAATAACAATAGGAATAACAATAATCATTATTCTATATTTCTTATCTAAATCATTCCATTTATCTTTTAAACTTTTTTTATGATGGTTATTATCATTATTATTTAAAGTATTTATTTCTAAGTTTACTGAATCTTCTTTATCACTATTTAATTCAATTATTTCATTATCATCCATATTTTTAAACTCCTTTATTCTATCAAAAATTATAGCATATATTTAGGCAATTTAAAAGCATTTAAACAATTTAAATGCTTTAAAGTCTTTTTAAGGCTTGGCCCTTTGGGATTTCTTTCATTAAATTATTGCCCATTTCTAGACTTGATGAACAAAGCGACTCAAACCGAACTATATCAATTACCCTTTTTCCATCAACAATCATTTCTCCAACAAGTAAGGTATAACTTGGAGGAAAGTGAGGAATCTCTTCTATATGCTTTAATAAACTACATATAAAAATTAAAACATCATCTGAAATAGATTCTTTATATTTAACATTGACTCTCGCAATACTTAATAATTCTTTATTTAAAATAAAAGCTTTATAAATTGTCGGATCAAGATTATGATTAAAATCCGTTACATAATTAAAAGCCTCGGATAAAAAGATTTCTTCCTTATCATCTATATTAATTCTTGGATTAAAAACAAACATTTTCTTATAACCTAAATCTAAATAACCATAGTTTTTTAAGATAAAATGAATATCACTTTTTTTACTAGTTTGAATAAAGATATTTTTAAAATGTTCTTTATATTTTAAAGCATTTTCCTTAAATTCTTGAAAATTAGTCACCACAATTTCCCGGTAAAGAGGCTTAATATATAAAGGCCAATGTTCTATTTTTATAACATCTTCATTAGTTTCCACTACCATTGCTAAAGAACTAGCTAAAGCATTTAAAAGTTCTTTTTCATACATTACTAGACTTCTTGGAAAGATAACTTTATCTTTAACATCAATAATTTCCTCATCAGCATAAAACTTTTTATCTTGTCTATTAAAAAGAATTAACATATGTCTTTCTCTTGCCATATCCATTAGTTCTAATTCTTTTTCCTTTAAAAGGCAAATCTTTTCATTATCACTTTTTTTAACTATTAAATCAGTTGTATTTAGTGATGGAACACTAAAACAAAAATAGTCAATATTCATTTGATTCACCTCTTTTTGATATATTAATTATTATCTTTTATTTTATCGGAAAATGCAAGTATTAATTGTGTTCATTAAGATCTTTAATTAAAGGGAATAATAAAATAAGCATCATAAAGGATGGATAAATATAGCGAAAGTATAAATCTCTTGGACCAACCACACAAAATAAAATAGATATTACACTAGGAAGTAAAATAATATAATATGGTTTCTTATTAAGCAAAGTAAGAAAACATAAAATACTAAGCCAAGTAATAATGGCAATATTAGAAATTAAACCAAATGGGGTCATTTCGAAAAAATTTTCATAGTCATATAAGAAGTTTCTTGCTCCTTTAAAGACACTTAAATAATGTAAGTTAAAACCAGCTTTTGGTAAATCAGAATACAATTTATGATATACTTTCCAATCTTTTTCATATGGATTAAAAAATCCAGAAATATTATTAATGGTAGCATCAATATAAATAACTGGTTCTTTTAATAAATACTTACCCCATACTTTAAAATAATTAATTAAATCTTTATTAGTATAGTCTTTATTAAATTTATCTTTTACGGGATCAGCTAAATCTTTATCATAATCTTTAAGAATATTATCTACATCTAAAATTTGACCAATAATTTTAATATCTTCATCACTCATTACTTCTTTTTTTAAAGTAATTAATCTTGCTGTTTGTTGAAAAGGAACTGATAAAACCTCTCTTATACTTGTTGATGATATTCCCATTAAAGGTAAGAAAACATTATTAAATAAAACATTAAAACCTATAAGTAATATAATTAAACTTACAATTGGTAATTTTTTATTATATATTAATAAAAATAATAAAGTAATAATAACTAAATGAATGCCATTATTTCTAAATAAGATAACTAAAAGACTAATTAAGAATAATCTTAAATAATTTTTAAAATGATAACTATCTTTATTTTTTAAATAATCATATATAAAAAGACAGAATAAAAGTAAAAACTCCGTATATAAAACATCTTTAACGCCCGTTACACTATAAAAGCCAACTGTGGGAATTAGTATTAAACCAAGTAAACTAATAAAAGCATATAAAGGATTAATTTTACTTTTAATTATATAACTTATAATATAAGAATTAATACTAATCACTATTAAAAGTTGCATTAAAGTGTAAAGAAATAAACCAAAATTAAAGCTACCCAAAAATAAGCCAAAACGAACAGGAAGCCCAAGCATAAGTGTATGAACTATTGGATTAAAATTAGTAAGGGTTTTATTACTAATGGGATTAATTCCTGCTAAATACCTCGTAGGCACCCCTAAAACTTCTTTTATTTGATTAGCGTTATCTAAATTTAGAATACCTGGATAATAAATAATTAAGAATATACTATAAACAAGACTCATCAGTAAAAATGAATATCTAAAAGGATGTTTACAAAAAGCCTTAATTAATTTATTTTGAGGGTTATTAAAAGGATACCTTAAAAACTTAATTATATAATAAACAATAGTCTTAATAAAATAATAATAACCCCCTACTTTGATGAGCGAAATTAAAAAATTATTTAAACTACCCCAAAAAAGATAACCCGTTTCTGTAACATAATAACTATATCCTAAAACTAAAATAATACTAAAAATAATTGTATAGCCTTCATATATCTTTGCTAATTTAATATTTTTATATAATAACTTATAAAAAATTAAAAATAATATATATATTATAAATAGACATAATCCTTGTAAATAACTATTATTTATAAATATTAAAACATAATTATAAACACTAAAGGTTGATAAGAAACTTAAAAATAAATATTTTAAATAATTATTAATAATATTAGGAATATTACTTGTTTTAAAAATATAATATTTTTGAATAAAATAATTTATAATAAACAAACACAATTCGGTAGGTACTTTAATTATTGTAGGATTAATTGCAACTAAATTATATAAATCTTCTACAATTGTGGCAGACACCAACATCTGTACTAATACTAAAAGATAATATTTAAAGATAGTATTTTTTTCCTTACTTTTAAATACTTTATCTTTATTAAGTAAATAATTTATAAATGATGAGATAATTCTTGCTATAATTGTCGATATTACAATACTTTTTAAAAAATGATTAAATAGAGTAAAAAGACTAATATCTAAAAGGAAACTAAAACCCGCCACCAAAAGATATTTTATAAAAGTTAAGTATTTATTTATAATCATCATATATCCTCACTCATTAATAATTCGTGAATTGCTTCTTCTTTCGTATCTAAGGCGACTTCCTCTATTCTATCTACTCGACATTTTTCCGCTAAAATAATGGCTTCAATTTTTTTAGTAGCAACTTCTACTTCATCATTAACAACCACATAATTATATTTAGTTACTTCATTAATTTCTTGATAAGCTTTTTGAAATCTTGCCATTATCGCTTCTTTAGAATCAGTCCCTCTTTTTTTAAGACGATGAACTAACTCTTTAATAGAAGGTGGCATAATAAAAATACAGATAGCATCACTAAACTTATCGCGAATATTTTTAGCTCCTTCTATTTCAATTTCCAGGATAATATCTATTCCTTCCTTTAATTTTTCCATTATTTTATCTTTGGGTGTTCCATAATAATTACCAGCATAATTGGTATATTCTAAAAAATAATCTTCTTTTATTTTCTTTTCAAAATCTTCTTTAGTTACAAAATCATAAGTAAGTCCTGGAATATCATTACTACGCACTTCTCTTGAAGTCGTTAATACCGATAACCATAAGTTTTTATTTCTTTTTAAAAGTTCACTAATTATCGTTCCCTTACCAGCACCAGAAGGAGCAGATATAACTATTAAAGAACCCTCTTTCTTTTCTTTAATCATTTTACCACCATCTCCTTAATTTTATCAAAATGTCTAAAGATATACAAGATGTAATAAATGTGCTAAAATAAAGATGAAGGAGGTTTAAATTAAATGGAAAAAGATAATTTTACTTCATTTGATTTTATCTGTTTATTTACAGGTATCTATGCATCACAAAAAACTTTTGAATTTAATCGTGACCAATTAGTTAATTTTATTAAAGAATGCAAAGATAAAAAATTATTTAGTAATTTACTTACGAAAATTAATATTAAAACGAATGGAGTTACTTATTATTCGCAAGAATTAGAAGAAGAAATCCAAAAATTAAGACTTGGTTTCATTTTATATACAATTGCCCCAGAAAAAGATAGTACAATTTATATTTTTGAAGATACCCCAATTGATCTACTTTTAAAAGAAAGAATGAATTATTATGATGAAATGATTGAATTTATTTCTAAGTTTAATTTAAAAAAGGATGAATCTCTATCTAGTAGAAAATTGTAACAAAAAAATCTTCGTTTTGAAGATTTTTTTAATTACCTTTAACTTGGTTCATTACTTCTTCAGCAAAGTTATCATTTCTTTTTTCCATACCTTCGCCAACTTCATAACGAATCATTTTTATTACTTCCCCACCGTTTTTAGCTACGTAATCAGCAACACTTACATCGCCATCTTTAATAAATGGTTGTTCAACTAAACATATTTCTTTATAGAATTTTTTAATACGTCCATCAACCATTTTTTCAGCAATATCAGCTGGCTTTCCTTCATTCATTGCTAGTTCTTTTTGAATTTTCTTTTCATTTTCTAAAACTTCACTTGGAACTTCAGCAATATTTAAATATTGTGGTTTCATTGCGGCAGCTTGCATAGATACTTCTTTAGCAACTTCGCTATTTGCACCTTTTAAAACAGTAAGTGCTGCAATCTTGCCACCCATATGTAGGTATGCACCAAAAACTTCATCATCATTTTTTGAAACAATTTCAAATCTTCTTAATGATAATTTTTCACCAATCTTAGCAACATTAGCAATAATATAATCTTTAACTTTGCCAAATTCCGTATCAACTTCATTCGCGTCATCTAAAGATTTAGCATCGCTTTTTAGTAAAGCTTTACCAATTACATCAATCATATTAATAAATTCTTGATTTTTAGATACAAAGTCAGTTTCAGAATTAACTTCTAAAATAACGGCTTTATTACCATCAACAAAAATATTAGCAAGTCCTTCAGCAGCAATTCTACTTTCTTTTTTCGCTGATTTAGCAATTCCTTTTTCTCTTAAAAGATTCATTGCTTCATCCATATTGCCATTAGATTCTTCTAAAGCTCTTTTACAATCCATCATTCCTGCGCCAGAAATTTCTCTTAATTCTTTAACCATACTGGCAGTAATTGTCATTATTATTCCTCCCTCTTTATTTTAAATTACTAATTAATTCTTCTTTTTTCATTGCACTATAGCCTTTAATACCAGCATTTTTAGCCATTTCTTTTAATTCAGCTAAAGTTTTAGCACTTAAATCTTCTTTTGAAGAATTATCTTTTTTTTCTTTAGTTTCTTTATTTTCTTTATGTTCTTTTACTTCTTTTACATCTTCTTTATGTTCTTCATTTTTTACTTCTTTTTTATTATTATTTTTCTTAAATTCTTTATTATTTTGTTCTGGTTTTTCTTCTTCTAAATCATCTTTTTTAGCATTATTGAATTTATCAGTTTTGATTAATTCTTCCATTCTAACTTCTTCTTTAGTTGTACCTTTTTTATCTTCTTCACTAATATAATCAATTAATTCTAAACCATTTGCTTCACAAATGGCATTATTTAAAACACCAAGCATAACTTTAATTGAACGAACGGCATCATCATTTCCTGGAATAACATAATCAACATCATCTGGGTCACCATTAGTATCAACAATACCAAAAACAGGAATATTTAATTTTCTTGCTTCTTTAACGGCATTATACTCTTTCTTTGGATCGACAACAATTAAAGCTTGTGGAAGTTTATCCATCTCTCTAATACCAGATAAAATACGATTTAATTTATCATATTCTTTTTTAAGACCAATAACTTCTTTTTTAGGAAGTAATTCAAACTTACCAGATGTTTCCATTTCTTCAATTTCTTCTAAACGTTTAACACGACGACGAATAGTACGGAAATTAGTAAGTGTACCACCTAACCATCTTTCAGTTACATAGTAAGATTTACTTCTGTTAGCCTCTTCAATACAAACATCTTGAGCTTGTTTTTTAGTACCAACAAATAAGAATTTTCCACCATTAGTAGCAATCTCTTTAATAACGTTATAAGATTCCTCTAATAACTCTTGGGTTTTTTGCAAGTCAATAATATATATATCTTCTCTTGCTGTAAAGATATATTCTTTCATTTTTGGATTCCATCTTTTAGTTTGATGTCCAAAATGAACTCCAGCTTCTAATAAATAACTCATAGAAACTACGGCCATAAATAATCACTCATCCTTTCGTTTTCTCTTCTTAATTTCTAATACCCTTTACCACACTACAAAGTGCACTAGGCGTGGGCTAAAAATTAATGTTTATTTGACTTTTAATAGCCAAAATTATTTTATCAAAAAAATATACTCATTACAAGTATATTTTGTTAATAATATTTAATTACCCGACTACCTCCATAAAAGGGACGTCTTAAAAGTTTTTTAGTTTCTCTTGAAGTATCATCTAAAGTAATAGTAAAATCATCTTCTGTTAAGCCAGTTTCTTCTAAAAATTTATCGTGAAACATTGCTTGCATTTCAAGTGCTTCTGGTAATCTTTTTTCATTAGCAGTAGGAATTTTCCCAAAACTTTCTAATTCTTTACTAATTTTATCTATAGTTTGTTGACAATATTTTTGAGCTTGCCAATCATTCGAATCAATTTTTTCAAATATTTCAATAAAAGCATTTCTTTCTTTAATTAATTCTTTTGAACGCTCAGAATTTTTATCTTCTGAATATTCCATTTTATATAACTCAAAGTATGGTGTTCTATCATCTTTATCAATACTTTTTGGAGCTAATTTAAATAATTCAATCGGCGCATTTTTATAAACTAATCTAAAATCTTCATCTGAATTGAAATATCCTAATTGTTTTCTCAATGGTTCTTTAACCGTCTCTCCAATACGGTAAGCTTGGTGTAATAAATAATAATAAATTATTTTTCTAAAAAGAAAATTATTATAAGTACTATCAATTACTCTTACAAAAACTTCACTATTTAAAATATCAGTATTTAGTATTCCCTTTTCACCCTTAAAAAGACTTTCTAAAAATTGTTGAACTTCGATTCTTTTTTTTGAACCATAATAAGTATCAACACATTCAAGTAATCTATCTACTTGATTAGCAAAATCGTATTCAAGTATTTTTCTTCCTAACATATAATCAAACATCTTACATCCTCCTTGTTTAGTAAATATTCTATCAATAAAATATTTTAATTACAACTATATTTTCTTTTTAATTCTTCCTTTATATTTATCAGCAGATTTATATTCTTCCTTTAGTTTAGAAATAATTTCATCTATATCTAGGCCCTCTAATAAATATGTTTCATATTTTTGCTTTATTATTTTATAGTTTTCTACATCAGTAAGGCAAGGATAAGAAAAGGGTGGATAAAATATTTCTAAAGCATTCAAAGCTTCAGGCACCCCTCTACTATTATAGAAATATATATTTCCACATTCTAAACACCGATAAAATGTATTTTCTTTATCACTTAAAAGAATAAGTAATTGATGTTCACATTCTTTTTTCGTTAAGATAAAATATCCTAAATGGCCACGTAAATCTTCAGTAGCAGTCTCCAAATCTTTTTTTAATGCATTATATTTTTGAATCCTTTTATCTTCTTCTAATAAAGCTATTTTATGTCTTAATTGTCTTAACTTTTCTAACTTATCATTATATTTTTTAAAAAACTCTTTTCTTAATTCTTCTTTCATACATTTCCTCCATAACAATTTATTATAAATATTTAATCTATTTTAAGCAAGTACTTTTTAGCTACAAAAAACGAGAGAGAAATATTTCCCTCTCAAAGAGTTAAGTCTATGAGGTTTTTACGAGTTTTCCTTCTCGGTTACTATGGAGCTATGATGAAGGGGTCGAGGGACGTCCCTTGACCGCGCGCAACAGAGAAACCACTCAAGAGATAAAAAGTAGGGCGGGCGCACATCATATCGCTCCGTACAGACGTCAGACCCGGATCGTACGTCATCGTCGCCCAAGCAGCCGTCCTTCGGTTATATACGCCAAAGCGAGTCATAGTCCATTCATAACGCTCTGGATTTAATTCACCAGAGTTCGAACTCTGCATCCAACCTCTATCACAACCCATACCAGATTGGCAAGTCGCCAGATCATTTCCAGAATGAGCATAAATAAAATCACTTAGATAGATTAAACCAATTTTCGTCTCGACGACATCTGTCCATCGATCAATAGGATATCCATAATAAACTAAGTCACCGCTCCAGCTCTGTTCTCTACCAATTTCAATATCATAAACGCTCTTGGCACTTTGAAAAACGAGAGCATTATTCTCTCCATCTTCACCACCAATATCTCCGTACAACCATAAGTGATCTTCTATTTTTTCAGTCCAAGACGAATCCAAAAGGTCCAAAAACTCCCCCACCGTTAATTTCTTTGAACAAGGAGGAATCCGGCCACTTTACATCACCTTCGTCGAACTGAGCTACCTCATCCCAAAAAGACGTTCCAAAATAGCCTTCTCTCTCGCAGTTATTAACCATTAGTTTTAGCCTACCATCAGGCGTTATTCCTATTATTCGATACATATAAATACTTTCGTATGTGATATTCTCAACATCATTCACGCAATCCTTCGATGCGTCGCCATATCCAAAGCATACAAAGTTATCTACTATTCCATTGCATCCACCTTCATAAGCATTGCACTCACCATAGAATCTATACATATCACCTAAAAGATTATCACTAATTCCATTTGGTACTACTCCTAAAACATCTTTTGCTTTTTGTTGCCCTGGAGTCAATTTTCTATCTGTTGTAACTTTTACAATTGCTTCATTTGTACTCCATCTTCCAGAACCATCTTTTACTCTTGCTTGGATTGTATATTCTTGTCCATCTTTTAATTCTGTTTTGTTATCTAAACTATCTATTGTACATTCTCCATTTGGCTCTGCATCTTTCCAATTATTTTGATCATTTATTTTACATTGTCTTTGTACTATTCCACTTATATCTGTTTCATTTCCTACTGTTACTATTATACTATTTGTTGTGACACTTTTTGATGATATTGTTGCCGTTGGATTTGTTTTATCTAATGTTATTTTTTTAGTTGAATTTGTATCAACAACTGATTCATTTCCAGCTTTATCTTTTACTTTTATATTTATCGTATGTTGTCCTTCTGTTTCATTTGCTAAAGTATAACTTTGATTTGTTATTGTTGCTGTTGTGTTATTATTGTAACTACAACTACTACCTTCATATATACAATAACCTTCCATATTTGTTTCTGTTATTGTTGCACTATATTTTATTTCTTTTTTATGTGTATAAGTTGATGTATTACTTAATGTTTGATTTGTATCATTTGTTCCTGTTAATGTAAATGATGTTACTACTGGGGCTGTTTTATCTACTGTTATACTTTTACTTGATGATATTGATATATTATTTGCTTTATCTTTTAAGAATATATATATTGTTTTTGTTCCATCATTTTTACTTGTTAATGTATATGTACCACTTGTTCCACTTAATGTTTGCCAATTACAATTTGTTGTATTATTTGTTTCATTTATACAATATTGTTTTACATCACTTTCTGTATATGTTACATTAAATGGTAAATTATCTGTTTGATAAGTAAATCCATTTGTTAAATTTTGATTACCACTTGTCTTTCCTGTTACATCAAACTTACTTATTGTTGGAGTTTCATTTTTATCAAAATATAAATCACAATAGATTGTATTATTACTATTTATGCTTATACTTCCATTTATTACTCCATTAGTTAGTTCTTGTACTACTGGAACTGGTTTTATTTCTTGATCATTATAACCTTTACATACTGTTTTTGTCTCATTTAAAAGATATCCTACTTCAGGAAATTTATTATCATTTGATATTTCATAATTTGTTTTGTCTGCATTCTGCTTATATATTGCAAATTCTTTTCTTACTTGTTCTTTGGTGTCTTCTCTTATTATTGTTCTTGGTTTATTACTTACATTAATCCCTACTATTAATAGGATTGTTAGTAATAATACCCCCCCCCGAAACTGCAATTATTTGTTTTTCTTTCACAGACATACTTATCTCCTCTATCTTTTATTTCTTCTTTATCTTATCATATTTTTTCTCTCCCGAGTTTTGCAGTTGAAGAAATTGTAAAGTATAAATTTGCCTAGATGTTATCTAGGATTTATTATGTCAAGCTTT
>CANRDM010000001.1 GCA_947629365.1 uncultured Bacilli bacterium | reverse complement strand
CGTTATTTTATAATTGATAGAAAAATAATTTACCACTGTGGAACATCAATTAATCATATTGGAAGTAAAACATTTTCGATTAACCTTCTTACTGATGAAGATATTAAGAATGCTTTGTTAGATAAAATAGCCAAATAAAAAGGTTGTTGTTTAGCAACCTTTAAATTTCAATTTTAATACCTTTTTTCTTTAAAATGACTTTTCTTAAAAAATCTATTGGGATAACTGTAAATGCTAAGGCTACAACAAACAACAATTCAAAAGCTGTCATTCCATAAGTTCTAAAAAGATCATTACCATTATAAATTAAAAATATTTGAGCTATGATAATAAAGGTAAAAATGATAATAAATACTTTGTTTTTCAAAATATTTGAAAGTATATTTAATCTTTCTGTTCTAGCATTAAAGGCATTAAAGATACCGATAAATATGAAAAGAGCAAAATAAGAAGTCATAAAATGTTTATAATCACTACGGACAATATCCTTAATAATAGGAAGTTTTAAAAATAAAATACAAAGAAGAGCTGAATAAATAGAATTAATAATGATTTGTGAATACATATATTTATTTATGATTGGTTCATCTTTTCTTTTTGGCTTATGTTCCATATAATATTTAAGTGGTGCTTCATAAGAGAAGGCAAGTCCAGAGAAAGTATCCATTATCATATTAAGCCATAACATTTGAATTATTGTAATCGGGGTACTAACACCAATATATGAACCAATAATTGATAAGAACAATGCTGTAAAGTTGACAGTTAATTGATAAGTAACAAATCTTCTAATACTTTTAAAAATAGTTCTTCCATAAAGTATAGCTTTACTTATTGATAAAATATTATTATCTAAAATAACAATGTCACTTGCTTCTTTACTAACTTCTGTGCCACTTCCCATTGCAAAACCAACATTAGCTTTTTTTAACGCGGGTGCATCATTAACACCATCACCAGTCATCCCGACAATATAGTCCATACTTTCTAAGATGGTAACTAAGCGACTTTTATCTTTTGGGTAGGCTCTTGCAACAACTTTAAGACGGTGAATAATTTTTTTAATTTCTTCTTCATCCATTTTATTTAATTCATCGCTCGTTAGTATTAAATCTTTTTCATTATCAATGATTCCACAATCCATAGCAATATTTTTAGCTGTATCTTTAGCGTCCCCAGTAATCATTATAATATTAATACCAGCTTTTTTAATTAAATTAATTCCTTCTTTAGCTTCTTTTCTAAGTTCATCTTTTAAGGTTATAAAACCAATAAAAGTTAAATTATTATCAATATTATTACCTTTAGCAAGTGTAATAACGCGAAACCCATTTTTAGTATATTTTTCTATTTCTCTAGTAATTAATTTTTGATTAATAATAATTTTTTCTTCTCCTAAAGTATTTAAATATTTACTACATTTAGGAAGAATTACTTCACTAGCACCTTTTAAATAATAACAATCATCTATATAAATGGCACTGTATTTTATATCACTATCAAAAGGTATTCTTTTAGTTATTAATTTATTAATAGATTTATATTTTAAAAAGCTGATTAAAGCTTTATCAGTTGAATTACCACCAATTACATTACCATTACTAATAATGCTTTCATTATTCAAAATAATGGCATTATATAAAGTATCATAAATTTTAGTTTTCTTAATATCTTCTTCTTTTTTATAAGTTTTTAAATCACCAGCCACAAAATTAGTAACCTCTAATATTCCTTTCGTAAGGGTTCCTGTTTTGTCTGTTAACAAGTAATTAATATTACCACTTGTTTCAATACCTGTTGGTTTTCTTACTAAGACATTATCTTTTAACATTCTTTTCATATTAGATGATAATACTAAAGTAATCATCATAGGTAATCCCTCTGGAACGGCGACGATTATAATTGTAACCGATAAAGTTAAAGCATAAATAAGATAATTTAAAATTATTTTTGGTGTAGTAATAGTATTGATAATTAAATTAACATCAAAATTATTCGCAATAACAATTTTATTAAAAAGATAAGAAAGTGAAACAACAAAAGCCCCAATATAACCAATTTTACTAATAATCTTTGCTAAACCATAAAGCCTTATTTTAAGTGGAGAAGTAGGATCATCTTCTTGAATTTCTAAAGATATTTTTCCATATTCAGTATTATTACCAACTGCTTTAACGAGCATTTTGCCATTTCCACTAGTAACAACAGCGCCGCGGTAAAGTTTACTATTGTTAGTTTTTTTAATATCTTTGGCCTCTCCCGTTAAAAGTGATTCATTACAAGAGAGATTTCCACTTATTAATATGCCATCTGCTGGTATGGCATCACCAGAGGTAATAGATATAATATCTCCAACCACAACTTCATTAATAAATATTTCTTTTAAAATATTGTTTCTTAATACTTTAACTTTGATTTTAGCAGCTTCATCTTGCAATCTTTTAAAAGCTTCTTCGCTACCATATTCAGAAATTGTGGATATCATTGAAGCAAGCATTACAGCAATGGCAATTCCGATTGTCTCATACCAATCATATTTAGAAAAAATAAATAATAGTTTAATAGCTAACGCTATTAAAAGAATTTTAATAATGGGATCTCCTAAAGAACTTAATAAAATTTTAAAGAAAGTTTTTTTCTTAACTTTAGTAAGTTCATTATTACCATATTTTTTACGACTTTCTACGACTTCTTCTTCACTAAGGCCATTAAAATTAATCATACTTTTTTTGCATCACCCATTTAAGTATATGGGGAATTATTTATTTTAAGAACATATAATATATGCTAAATTATTAAAAATGTTCCTGTAAATTTTTATGAATGGCAAAAATAAAGGAACAAATTAAAAAGGAAATCTTCTTTTTGTAATTTCCTTTTAACTTTCTTCAATAAAATATTTAGACTTATGGGGTTCATCAAATAATAAATTAGGGTAATTTTGCTGTCTTAGAGCTTCATATAAAACGATTGCCACAGTATTAGAAAGATTTAAAGCTCTAACATCACTTGTCATTGGGATTCTTAAACATCTATCAATATATGGTTTTAATATTTTAGGAGGAATGCCAGTTGATTCTTTACCAAAGAAGAAATAAATATTTTTTGATGAATCACTATAATCAAAAGAGGTATGTGGTTTGTGGCCATAGCGAGTCAGAAAGTAATATTCGCCTTTATTTTTTTGAAAAAATTCATCAATGTTTTCATAAACTGTATATTGACATTTATCGATATAATTGACACCACTTCTTCTTACGTATTTATCATCTAAACTAAAACCTAAAGGCTTAATTAAGTGTAACTTAGTATTTGTAGCAATACAAGTACGCATTATATTTCCGGTATTGGTTGGAATTTCTGGTTCAAATAAAACAACATTTAACATTATATCACCGCAAATAATTATATAAAATCTATAATTAATTGTCAAAAAAAGATATTTAGTTTATAATTATTATGGTGGTATTATGGCAAAACGAAAAAAATCAAAAGAAGCAAATAACAAAGGAATGAGCGTTGAACTTACGGGGTTAATTTTAGCTATTATTGGTATAATTGGCTTTGGGTTTGGCCACGTTGGAACTCTTATAAAAGAATTTGGAATGTTTTTATTTGGTTCGTGGTGGTTAATCTTTGTTATTTATCTGTTAGCAATAGGCTTATATATGTTATTCAAAAGGAAAATGCCCAAGTTTTTTTCATCTAAATTAATAGGTTTTTATTTAATTGTAATGGTTGTTTTAGTAGCGTCTCATTTTACCTTTTTAAATAAAATTGGAGTTCCGGGAGAAATTATTTCTGAGACTGTCAATAGTTATATGGATAGAATAGGCACCATTGATGTGACTAGTTCAATTTTAAACACTGGTGATACCACAATTGCGATTGGTGGAGGAATAATTGGTGCTTTATGTATTAGCGCATTATATTTCCTTTTTGCAAGAGTTGGAACTATTATTGTTTTAGTAGTTATTGCCATATTTGGTACAATAATGTTATTTAATATTACTTTAGGTGATATTATTGATAAGATTAAAGGATTTATTAAAGGCAATAAAAATTACAGTGAAGATGAGGAAGATAATACTTCTTTGCCAAGTCTTTCTGATATTTCAGAAGAAGTAGTTAATAAAGATGAAGATAAACATTCAAGTGAAGATTATAAAGAAAATAATATTGTTTTAAGAAGTTTAGAAGATGTTAGAAATGGTAAAGATAAAGTCCTTGAAAAAGAAGAAGTAGTAGAAGTTGAACCAATGGTAGTGGAAGAAGAAATGGAAGAAAAATATCAACCATATACTTCTTATAAATTACCATCTTTAAATATCTTAAATGAAATAAAAAAGGCTAAAAATAATGGACCAGATGCTTATACTTTAAAAAATAAAGATGTTTTAGAAAGTGTATTAAAAGATTTTCAAATTACCGCTAAAGTGGTGGATATTCATATTGGACCTGCTGTAACTCAATACGAAATAGTAGTGCCGGCAGGAACTAAAGTAAGCAGAATTTTATCAATAAATAAAGAAATAGCTTTAGCACTAGCTGCTAAAGATGTGCGAATTGAAGCACCAATTCCCGGTAAAAGTACGATAGGAATTGAAATTCCTAATCAAAATATTAGTGCTGTTTCATTTAGAGAAATCTTAGAAGCTAATTATTCTTCAAAAGATAAATACGATATTATGATAACTTTGGGTAAGAATTTAATGGGTAAGCCAATCGTTGCTGATATGGCGAAAATGCCGCATCTTTTAGTTGCGGGTTCTACCGGTTCAGGTAAATCAGTATGTATCAATTCTATTATTTGTTCTATTTTAATGAATTATAGCCCAAGTGATGTTAAACTTATTATGGTTGACCCTAAAAAAGTTGAACTTACCAATTACAATGGAACACCACATCTATTGTGTCCCGTAGTAAATGATCCTAAAAAAGCTTCGATAATGTTACAAAATGTTGTTAGAGAAATGGAAAAAAGATATGATATTTTTGCTGAAACTGGGGTTAAAAAAATAAGTGAATATAATGCTTATATAGAAAAAGAAAATAAGAAGCATCCTGATAGTCCTTTAGCTAAAATGCCATATATGGTAGTAATAATTGATGAACTTGCTGATTTAATGCTTGTGGCTAGTAAAGAAGTGGAAGACTCAATAATGCGTATTACCCAAATGGCTAGAGCAGCTGGTATTCATTTAATCGTGGCTACGCAAAGACCATCAACCGATGTTATCACGGGGGTTGTTAAAGCAAATATTCCATCTAGAATCTGTTTTGCTGTTGCTAGTAGTATCGATTCAAGGACCGCTCTTGATATGACTGGGGCTGAAAAATTATTAGGCAAAGGTGATATGTTATATTTACCAATGGGTGAAAATACCCCAGAACGTATTCAAGGTTGTTATATTTCTGATGAAGAAATTAATCGTTTAATTAATTATTGTTCTAAACAAGTGAAAGCAACTTATGATGAAGGAATAACCTTAACAGAAGCTCAAAGCAATACTTCCAGTGGTTCTGGTAATGGCGAAGATGGTTATGATGATCCAATGTATGATGAAATAGTTGAATTTGCTATTTCGACAGGAAAAATTAGTGCATCTTTAATTCAAAGAAAATTCCGTTTTGGTTTTAACCGGGCAGCTAGAATGATTGATCTTCTTGAAGCCAGAGGAATAGTTGGCCCTCAAAATGGTAGCAAACCTCGAGAAGTAATTAAAAAAGATGTTCAAGATGATAATTAATTACGCATTAATTGACACAATTAAAATATAATGTATAAAAGAAGTTTACAAAGAATTTTATAATATGATAAAATAATTATGAAAGGATATGGTACTAATGAGTCCAAAAAAGGCAGTTGCTACAAAAAAAGCCACTACAAGTAGCGAAGAGAAAAAAGTAGTAAAAGTTAGTGCAAAAGAAAGATATATTAATCCTATAAATTATTTATATGCTCTATTGATTTTAGTGGGAGGTATTCTTTTAGTATTCTTAATATTTAATTGGTATAATTCTAAAAAAGAAGAACAATTATTGATTAGTTATTTAATATCATCAAATACGATTGAGTCTAGTATAGATGATTTAAATTCTATATCACTAATTAAACAAGAAGCTCCATCATCATATTTTATTTATATGAGTTATACAAAAGACGAAAATATCTATAATCTAGAAAAGAGTTTAAAAAAATTAATTGATAAATATAAATTAAATGATATATTTTATTATGTTGATTTAACTAAACTAAAAGAAAGTAATAGTAACTATTTAGATTTAATTAAAGAAAGCCTAAATCTTAAAGAACTTGATAACTTACCAGCTTTAATTTATATTCAAGATGGTGAAGTTAAAGAAGTTTTAGATGGTGTTAAAAATACATTATTAAAAATAACTGATATTGAACAATTATTAGATATTTATGAATTTGAAACCATAAATTAGGCGAAAGCATATAAGGTATTTTAATTATCTCATACATTAATGTAGGAGGTAATTTTTTTATGTTATTTGATAATAACAATGTTGATTTAGATTTTGCTTTATTAAACTTAACTAGTGGTAATAATTTAGGTAAAAGTATTAATATGACTAATCAAATGTTTGACAAAAGTAATCCAAATATTTTACCAGCTAAAGAAGGATTTTTAAGAGGAAATATGTTTAAAAATGAATATGTTCCTTATAAAAATTTAACTTACATAAATATTCGCCCTAAAAGTGATAGAGAAGCAAAATTATTTAATGTTATGCAATATTCTTTTGCCATCAATGATTTAAATTTATACTTAGATCTTCATCCCGATGATAAAGAAGTAATGGATTTATTTGAGCAATTAGTAAAAGAAGAAAAAGAAGCTAAAAAAGAATATATGGAAAGTTATGGACCACTTACAGTAAATAAGACTAAAGGTGATAAGTTTACTTGGATTGATAGTCCTTGGCCTTGGGATGATTTAGGAGGTAATCTTTATGTTTAAATATGTTAAGCATACCAATTATCCGATAAATATAAGCAAAAAAGATTTAAGAATGGCTAAATATTTACTTACTCAATTTGGAGGTGCTAAGTGTAAAAGCGATGTTTTTTATTCTTTGTAATAAATCTCAATGGTTTCATTTTTTTTATCATAAACAATATAATCAATAAGTTCGTGAATGACAGTGTATTTTTTTACCATATCAATTTTTTCATCAATTAATAATTCATATACATTTTTAGCATTTATAGAAATGTTTTGTTCTTTGACTGTTTCTTTGCCTTTAGGTAGTTTATCAATTTTTTCATTAATTTCCTTAATGTTTTTTTCAATTTGCAATTTATTCTCTTTATATTCTTCTAAAGTATCTATTCCTTCTAAATATAAATTTTTACTTCTTACTAATTTTTCTTGCAAATTTTTTAAATTATTTTCTAAAATATCTTTTTCATCTAAAATATCATTTTTTATTTTTTTCTTACTAAAATTAATGTTAATAGGATTTTTATAATCTTTTTGAATTTGATTTAATATTGCTGGTATAATTTTAGAATAACTAATATAATGACTTTCTTCACAACTTCCGTGAGAATAGCCTATACATTGAAGAGCATTTTTTTGTGTGGTTAGAGTAGAACCACAATTACTACATTTTACTAACTTACTAATCCAACTAAAGTTACTAGTTGAAGTCGATTTATATAAATCTTTTTTCTTTAAAATTTGGTTTTGAATATTATCAAAAGTGGCTTCTTCAATAATTGATTCGTGGCTTCCTTTTTTTAAGATGCCATTTTTTGCTTTAAATTTATAATCCCAACTACTTTTTGCATTAGGTGTCCATAAAGTATAACCTTTATATACAGGATTTCTTAATATATATTCAATAGTTCTTACTTCCCATTTATTATTTTGCGAAGTTTTGATCCCTAAATTGTTTAATTTTTTAGCAATGCCTTTAAAACTAATTCCATTTTGATAATCATTAAATATCATTTTTACTATTTTTGAGGCCTCTGTATCAACAATTAAGTTTTTATCGACCATTTTATAGCCAAAGGGTGCTTTTGTTTGATATTCACCTCTATTTGCCTTTTCAACCATACCTTTTTTTACTTCATCAGATAAGTTAAGAGAGTAGTATTCTGCCATTGCTTCTAACATTGCCTCTAAAATAACAGAAAACTTATCATCGCCAAAATCTTCGGTAATTGATATTACTTCAACTTTGCATTCCCTTTTGAGTAATGATTTATAAACTATACTATCTTCACGATTTCTTGCAAATCTATCTAGTTTATGTACTAAGATAACATTAAATGGGGCAGTAGGCTTTGTTTTAGCTGTAGCGATCATTTGCATAAATGCTGGTCTTTTTTCTGCTTTACGGCCACTAAAGCCTTCGTCTTTGTATATGTATTTAGGATCTATTTCAATATTATTTCTTTTGGCGTATTCTTTTATTGCTTTTAATTGTGCATCAGGAGAGTATTCTGTTTGAGAATCTGTACTGACACGAATATATATTGCAGCAATTCTTTCTTCTTTCATAAAATTCCTTTCTTTTACTTAAAATTTATGCTACAATTATATAGAAAACCTATATATGTAGCAAATATATGTAGCAAAAATATATTTAATATGGGCTATTAAAATTCGTTTAGTTTGGGTTTTCATTTACCTCTATTCTGTTCTAGCAGAGTAGAGGTCTTTTTTAATTTTTCTAAAATTTCAACCTAATTATTTTTTCATTACATTTTTTATAAATTTATTAACTTTAACTATAATTAAATTTATATGTGTAATATCTAAAGTTACGTTATAAGATTTAATTAATCTTTGCGTTGATATTGTTCTAATTTGATCTAATAATGCTATTGAATCCGTTTTATCTATATAAATTAAATTTTGATATTTTAATTCATTATGATTACGATTATTAAATGCATCTATGTTCTTAAAATGTTTTTCTTTTGGACTTGTAAGAGGAATACAAAATACCATATTCTTTACTTTAGGAATAGTAAATATTATGCCTAAATGTATATCATTTATTTCTGAACCTCTATTGCCTTTAAAATCTATATAATATATTTCTCCATTTTTCATAAATTTACCTCCTAACAATTGAAAAAGGAACCCTAATAATAGAGTTCCTTAAACAGCGAATAGACTAATATGTTCCTCGAGTTTCCTCTTCACAACGCTATTCTTGATGTTATAATCAGACTGACTAATATGTTCCTCGAAAAAAATTCTTCACAATGCAGTCAATTACAACTTGTGTAATTATATTACCACAAGTTTGGTAGAAAATCAATTAATTTTGACTTTCCTAACTCTATTATATGCAATTTTAAATAAAATATATATTTTTATTAACTATTATTATTTTACTCTACCTAATTTTTCTTTAATTCCATCGTGTCCAGAACACATTCCCCTATAATTATCTTTACTTGAATCATCTTGATAAGAAATAGTTCCGTCATTGCAAATAGCTTTTAATGGCAAATTTTGGTTTTCCTTATTTGTATCTTTATTGTTAGCAGTTTTATCTTTTGAATTATTATTTGTTGTATTTGTAGAAGTTTTATCAGCGACTTTATCAGTTGTTTTGTCAACGTTTTGGTCGGAGGTTTTATCATTTGTTTTATCAGTGGTTTCTTCTTTTTTGTCATTTTCTACAGTTTGGTTATTATTTTCTTCTTTATCTACATCTTTTTTTGATTCTGTTTCAGTATAAGAACTTTTATTGTTATCCATAAGATTTGTATTTGGTGTATCATTTTCTGTAAAAGTTCCAATAACACCTAAAGCTACAGCACTTGGTATTAATATTTTATATATTTTTTTCATAATCTCGTCCTCTTTTCTTTAGCAATACCAATAATTTTAACTGGCAAATTTGCTATTTGTTCTTTATTGTAAAAAGTTGGTAAGTAGTGGTCTTGATTATTTAAATTAAGTGGTACAAGTGTTATACCATTTTCGTTTATTGTTACGTTTTTAAATGTAGCATCAAAACCATTTACCATAACAGCACAGTCTTTATTATTGGCTTTATCAAAATCATTGTTTTGTTCAAATATAACAATGTCATTTTCTTCATATTTTGGTGCCATACTATCTCCACTTATTTTTAAACCGTAAAACAATTTGCCACCTTTTAACCATTCTTTTGGTATATCTATATATTCTAATATATCTTGTTGAGCTTCAATAGCAATTCCAGCTTTAATAGTTCCTAAAACCGGAATTTGTATAGTTTCTGATGTGGGTATTATTTCTGCATTATCATAGATAATTGATGAACCAATTAATTTCTCCAAAGATACATCAAAAAAATTCGCGATTTTTATTACATCAGTCATTATAGGACTTCTTTGTCCTAATTCCCATTTTCCAATTGTTGAATAATCTTTTCCAAGCTTATTCGCTAATTCTTGTTGAGTTAGTCCTTTTTGCAATCTCAAATGTTTTAAATTTGACGCAAAATTATTTTCCATTTTTCCTCCTTTTTAATTATTATAGTTTGTTTTTTACAAATTATCAACAAAAATAAGACTATTTGTCAAAAAATTATTGACACAAGACAAATTGTCTTATATAATGTACTTAGATAGGAGGTAATAAATGAACACAACCAAAATTATAAAAAGCATTAGAGGTCAAAGATTACTCACACAAGATAATATAGCCGAAAAGCTTGGAATATCTAGGCAAGCTTATAATATTTACGAAAATGATTTACTACATTGTGACCTAGATATAGTTATGAAAATTTTAAATGTTTTAAAAGCTTCTGAAAAAGAAATAGATGAATTTTTAAATGCTTTAAAACAAGACTATATGTCTTATATTCAAGTGTCAAATGATAGTTAAGGCGAGAATATATGATATCTAATTATTTAAAAAATATTATTTTAAATATAATTATATACAATAAAAACTCGGATTATTTAATTCCGAGCTGGTTATTAATTAATTGTACAGCAACTTGTTGAATAATTGGTAAAGATACACTTGCAAATTTAGAAATTATTGATTTAGTAGCAGACCATATTTTATTATCTCTAACATTATCTAAAAATAGATGACCATTATAAGTCATACTTTTAATTGCAATTTCGCCACTAACATAGCATTCAATGTTAAGATATCCGGCCTCATATAATTTTTTGCAAGTATAGTTAATATCTTCTGGAGTATATTTTCTAACATTATAACTTATTTCAGAAGTCATTAATACATTATTGTCTTGTAAATTGTCTTCTATGTATAGCATTACATCTCGTATACAATCGTGTATTAGTTTCAATTTAATTCTCCTTTCTAATTTAATTATTTTAATCGAATAGGAGAAAATAATCAATCTAAAAGGAGTAGAAGTATGAATTTCACTAAAAAAGATATAGAAAGATATATCGAAAAAAGAAGAAAATTAGAATCGGAATTATATGATGAAAGAGCATTCGGAAATGCCAGTAAGACAACTTTAAGAAAAATAGAAGAATTGGACCGAATTATTCATTATGATGATTATCGATTAGAAACTAAAGAATTACGAAAAAAAGTTATTTATTATGAAGAATTATTAAAGAAACATAATATACCTTTAAATTAAAAAATAAAATTCAGGCACTTACTGAGGACTAGATTAACCTCTTTACTCTTTTATATTTTGAAATACTATTTAAATAAACTTTTTCTATTTTTTCATCTAGTTCTCAAATAAGTGTCTGAATAACCTACTAGAATAGGTAATTAACCCAAACTAAACAAAAAACATAAGCTAATATAGGAGTTGAAACTTATGAAATGTAAAAAAGAATTAAAAGTTATAGTTCATAATCCAGTAAGTGAAGAGCAAGCCTCTAAAAAAATAAAAGAAATTTGTGAATTATTAAAAAATATGGAATAGAGAGGGGTATTTTATATGAAGAAAATTAACAAGAAAAATTTAACAATTTTGATTTTAAATTTAGTTAGTCTTGGAGCAGTATTCTATGATTTATTTGTTATTATAACTAAGTTATCAGTATGTTGGACAGTTTTTGGAATATTAAGTTTTTGCTTTTTTGCAATAATTTTAGAATTATCTTACGAATATTTAGAAAGCAAAATAAAAGATACTGACATCAATAGTTACGAAATGTCAGTATCTACATTAATTCGTTAAATAAAAATTTAACGAAATAAATATAACATAAATTTTAAAAATAATCAAACAGGGCGGTTTTAGTTGGCTATAGGAGAATATATGGCAATACTTAAGAGTGAAATAAGAAATAAATTTAGTACTATACCTAATTCAATTATAAGGGCTAAAGATGTATCGGATGGAGATTATAGGCTTATGATCTATTTATATTCTTTGCCTAATGGTTGGAAAGTTAACCAAAGTTATTTAGCTACTGAATTAAAATGTAATTTAAGAAATATAAATGCTAAGATAAAACGATTAAAAGATGCTGGTTATTTAGAAATTATAAGAGCAAACAAAAATAATATGTCTGATTACATTTATGTTTTAAAAGAAAAGAATACGTCAGTAAATGACACGTCGCTAGATAACGCGTCAATAAACAACGCGTTAGTAAATGACGTATATATAAATAATAATATAATAAATACTGAATTAATAAATAATGATATAAATATATCTACTACTACTAGAGAAAAATTTATTGCCTACGTTGAAAAAGTTTTTAATCGAATTTTGAATGGTGAAGAACAAAATTATTTTAACACGGTGTGTATTAATTATATCACATTGTATGCAATTAGAGAAGCTGGTAAACAAAATAAGTTAAATATTAAATACATTGAGAAAATAATTAAAGAGTGCCAGGAAAAAGGAATTACTACTAAAGAACAGCTTGAACAACGTGAGAAAGAATTTGAGAATCAAAAGCATATTTATAAAAGAAAAGTTGAAAGGCCACCAGACTGGCTAAATAAAACGATAGTTGAAGAAAAATTAAATGCAGAAGAAGAAACAGAATTAGTAAATCTTTTGAAAGATTTTCAGTAAATAAGAAAGGAAAAATATATTATGAAAATTACAAGTGTTAAAGTAAAAAAATTAGAAATAGAAAACAAAAGATTATTAGGATCAGCGAGTATTGTAATAGATAATGAATTTATAATCACAGGAATTAAAATAATAAGAGGCGATAATAGGTTGTTTGTGGCAATGCCTAGTGAAAAAATGCCTGATAACACTTTTAAAGACGTAGCACATCCTTTAAATATGGAATGTAGGCAAAAACTTGAAAACGCTATCTTGAAAGAATATCGGAGAATAAATGAAGGAATTATTAAAGAAAATGAATAATATTATGTATGTTAATTTTAATTTTATTCGTCTTAATTGTCCTAACTGTAGAGCCAACTTAATAGAAAATAATTTTTTAAGGCAATTAAGTGAAGATATAAAAAAAGATTCCAAAAATTTAAAAATAAATGAAACTTTACTATTAAATTATGAATTATGTTGTCCAATTTGTTCTTTTAAATTTACTAGAAATATAGAAATTGAAAGAACTAAAAATATATTAATTGCTACTTAGTCTTAATGTTTAGAAGGTGTTATTTATGTCCAGAACTTTTAGAATAACTTATGGTCGAAAGACAGTTAGGCCTTTTAAAAAAGATGATTTAAACAATATGTTAATTATATGTAAAAAAACATATATCAAGGCTTTAGAAGAAAATGATAAAGAAACGTATAAAATTTGGCTGCGGAATTATATGATGCTACATTTGGGTAGAAATTTAGCTTTTCGAATAGAAGATTTAGTTCAATTAAAAACAAATAATTTTAAAAATGGTGGTGTTTATACAAGAGAATTTAAAACTGGAAAGGAACAGGCTTTTGATTTACATCCATCTCTTGCTAAAGACGTTGAAAAATATATTCACGATATGGAACTTATTGAAGGAGAATATCTATTTCAAAGTAGAAAAGGAATTAACATACCAATTACTAGGCAAAGAGCGTGGCAAATTATAAAAGAACTATCAAAAGCTGTAAAAATAAGTTATGTTGTTGGTACTCATTCTTTAAGAAAATATTTTGCTAGAACATATTATGAACAAACTGGTGATTTAATAGGATTAAGTAAAATGTTAAATCATTCTAGTATATATGTAACACTGCGTTATATTTGCTGGGATGAAGATGATAAAAATATTAAACGGAAGAGTTTTTATTTAGGAAATTAAGGTGGAAATAATGATTTTTTTAAAAAAATTAATCAGAGGGGTAGAGGCTGAATATAAAAATATTAATGAAAAATTATGTTCGATAGATAATGAAATAAGTAAACATTTCAATTTATTAGAAGAAAATAGCAAATTAAAAGATAAGTTGTTAAAGCTAGAAGAAAATAGAATTGAAACTGAAAAATTAACTTTATTGAGAGAGAAAAATATTAAAGATTTAGAATTAGAAATTAAAAATTCTAAAAAAGTAAGAGAACTTCTCAATGAAATTTCAAAAGTAGTTGATAATGCCTGTGACATTATAGACGGATTAAAAAGTAATTTATATAAAGTAGTTAATCTTCCCGATGACAAATCCAAAGGAAATCAAAAAATGCAAATTTATTCAAAAAGTAAAGCAAGTAGAATTATAAAGAAGGTAGTAGATAATGAAGAAAATAAATAAAGAGGCAATATTGTTAATAGTGATTTTAATAATTCTTTTAATCTATGTTTTATCAATTATGTTTGGGGCGATTAAAGAATCATTTAGAGAATATGAATATGCTAAAGATGGTATTATAGGAAAGAGTAAAGAATGCTATCAAAATGATGATGGTGAATGCTTTTGTAAGATAAAAAACAATTTCATTGGCGTAGACAATTATTATGAAATAACTAAATAGTTGAAAAAAAGGAGAAGATATTATGAAAAAGAAATTATTTATAGTTATGTTATTAGGAACTATGTTATTAGGGGCAACAGGTTGTGATATTGAAGATATTAGTAATGATACAGAAAAGACAATTAATGTAGGAAATAAGTTATCGGAAAATCAACCAACTCCAACAGATATTGATTATTCGTTAGAAAGATATAATCTAATTAAAAGAGCATATTGGGTTAATGGTATGAGAGATAAAGCAAGAAGTATGACAACGCCAATTGCAGATATGCCACTTGGATATATTGTATTATTAACTGATAATGGAGCAGTTGTAGGAAAATTTATTGTAGATGGAAAAGTTTCAAGCTTAAATAGTTATTTAACTCCAGATAGTGAATTATACGAATGCGTCAGAAATAGTGGTTGGTGTGATAATAAATGGTTACCAGACGTAGACGGTAGTTATGGTGAAAATGATAATGGAATATTTTTCTTTACAACAGATGGTAAATATGTAGAATGGACAGGCACTTATTTGTATAGTGATATACCATTTAAAGTAAATGATCCAATAGTAAAGGTGGATTAAATGAAAAAAATTCAAGAAGAGTATATAAAACTTTTAAACGATGCCTTAAAAGATAAACAAGATATCATTAATGAACTTTTGAGAATAAATAGAGATATGATACAAGAAACAAGAAATTTAATATATGAATTTAAAAAATATATTGAAGAAAAAAAGACGGTGGAGGATTTATTGAAATGAATAAAGGTTTTACTTTAATAGAATTATTAGCAACCATCATTATAATAGTAGTTTTAATCTTAATAATAGTAGGAGGTAGATAGATATGAAATATGTATTAGGAGGATTTTTAGGATTATTAATAACATTAGCAGTAGGCTTTGGTATATATGTTAGTTTTTTCCCAGGCGGAAGAGCTTTAATAAATTCATACGATAATATGATGAAAAAAGTTGATGATCGTACTTTATATGAAACAAGAAAAAAAGTAGAAGATACAGCCAGATCAAGTATAGCGTCTTACAAAACAGATAAAGCAACTTATGAAATGTATAAAGATAGTAAAGATAAAGAAAAAATAGGTTGGGCAGAACAAGCTAAAATGAGAGCTAATAAGACAGCTAATGTATATAATGAATATATGATTAAAAATAGTTATGTATTTGAAGGCAATATACCAAGTGATATAAATTATCAGTTAGAAATAATTAAATAGAAGAAATAGATAAGGTATTTAAAAGAAAAGTTTGGTAATAAAGATGAAAATTTGTAAAACTTGTGAAGAAATAAAATTTTGGCTTAATAATAAAAGTGATATTTTAAACTATAAACTATTTGTAAAATTTTCACGGTATGGCTGGCCTAAAAATGTTAAAAATATAAAAGGAAAACAAAAATCAACTTTAACAAGTGCAGCATTTGATTTAAACTTTTGCCCTACTTGTGGCAAGAAAATAGATAATTTGAAGGAAAAATAAAGTGGAAAAGCAAATATATCAAGAAGTCCTAAATTTTATTAATAAAGGTGGTAAAGAATGAAAAAATTATTAAGAAATAAAACATTTATGTATGTTGTATCTATTATATTTTGGGTTTTATTAACTATAGCAATGTGTACTTTATTTTTTATGATACTCAAATGATTAATAGCATTTATATGAGGAGATAAAGATGATTAGTGGCGCAAATGAAGAAGAATTAGATATGGCGAATGCTAGAGCTGATATTATGATAGCTTTAAATAATTTTTATGGTAATTATGATTCCATAAACTTGATAGATAATTATATTGAAGAGTTACAACAAGAAAATAAATATTATGAAAAAGAAAATAAATTATGGAAAGATTTAGCTATAAGACAGGCTAGAGAAATTGAAAAGAAAGATGAGATTATTGCTGAGGCAAAAGAATTTTTAAAAGAATTTCATAATTATGAAAATAGGTTTAAATGGTGTGAAGAAGATTATATAAAAACAATATTGAAATTAGAAGAAATATTAGAAAGAGGCAAAAAATAATGAAAAAAGGAATAATAATTAAATTTGATAAAAAAGATAATTGTCATTTTCAAAATGAATTTGATAATGATATAAATTATAATATACTAATTATTGCATTATTAGAAACATTAAATGATATTTGCAAAGAGTATAATTTGGATTTAAAAAAACAGATAAAAAATTATTTAGAATTAGGTTCAGTTGATGCTTATATAGGAGATAATAAATAATGAATAAAGATATTACATTGGAAGATTTAGGTTATATATATAAAAATTATGCTGGGTACGTAACATATCAAAAAAAACTTAAAGATGGCAATAAATGGTTTATTAATTATGATTCTTTAAAAAAACAATTTGCAAACATCAATTAAGTGACAGATATGTAGATGTCGATATAAATGAGCTACAAGCGATATATAACAAATGCAAAGAATAGGATGGTTATAACAGTAATATATGTTTTAAAAAATAAATAGCAATTTTACAAAATGAAAAATAGTAAATTGAATAAAAAAATAACACCTTCCTGACATCGGGAAAATGATTAATAATTCTAATAAAAATTACTCTTTTAGAGTATGACTTGCGAATTTAACAGAATTAAGTCATTTTGTAAAATTCAAAATTATAGAAATTAAGGAGGTAAAAATGGACGAACAATTACACTGCTCTGAGTGTGGGACTGTTATTAAAGATACTTATTACCAATGTTTAGATAATTTTATACAAGCTAAATTTTTTGATACAGACGAAGAAAATTGTTTTTGTTCTGAGGAGTGCTTTTGCAAATATATGAGCCTCACTCAAATAGAAGTTGAAGAAAATGATAATGAAGCCTAAATTTAAAGATCAATGTGACAACTGTAAAAAGTTTGATTATTTAAAAAGTTTTAAAGATAAATGTTTATGTAGTAAATGCTTATCAAAAAAAGTAAAACAACTTTCACTATTCGATATGGAGGTAAAAAATGTGGTTAAGTATAATAATTAGCTCTATAATAATTTATGCAGGGCTTGATAATTTAGCGAAAAAGTTAAATAATAAAAAATAGAAAGAAACGGAGGAATTAAAATGGCTGACAATGAAAAACCAGCCACCAGCGAAAAAACAGAAAATTTAATTGACTATAAAGCAATAGTTAATTACATCTTTGAAGAACTTAGAACTCGTAATTTACTTCATAAAGAAATATCTACCTATAAAGCTACTGAGCTGCTTTTGTATAAATACAATGATTTAAAAGAATCAATAAGTGATCGCGAGGAAGAAATTAAAGAAATTGAAAAATATGGCTTACGTGGAGAATCAAAAAGTATTTTTAAAATTCCAGAAGGAGTTCATACAGATTCAGATGAAATAGAACAAAATGTTATTAATGGCCTAATTAAAGATATAAAAAGAACGCAAGTAGTTATTAATCGTGTAGACCGAATTTTGAAAAAATTTAAAACTGATAAATACATCGAAATAATAAAGTTGAAATATTTTGATAAAAGAACGCAGCAAGAAATATCAGATTATTTTGCTAAAGATCCTGCTACTATTTGGCGTAATAATAAGCGTTTAATTAACGAGATAAAGGTTTATTTCTTTCCTAACGATGTAATATCTGAAATTACTAGTGCTTGACAAAATGCAATAACCCACGCAATAAACGTGTTGTTGACATAGCAATTTTTAATGATTATAATGTGTATAATATGAAATTTTAGAAAGTGTGAAACGCGTCTGTTAAGACGTGTTTTTTTGTGCCTATATGAGGTGGTATTATGGCTAAAGACTTTGCTAAAGAGTTTTATCAGTCTACCGCTTGGCGTAAGACGCGTGCTTATATATTTAATAAACAACACGGAGTCTGTGAACGTTGTCACGGTGAAAATGGCCCAGGCGAAATAGTACACCATAAAATATATCTAACACCTTCTAATATTCATAACCCAGCTATTACACTGGGAGAGGACAACCTAGAGTTATTATGTAGAGTATGCCATACAATAGAACATAAGTCAGAGCTACCGACAGATAGTAACTTAATGTTTGATGAGGAAGGAAATTTAATTGAAAGGAGCGTTAATAATGACAATAACTATTATGACTAACTATGCTTACTATGTTTATGATGTCAAGTTTAATGGTAGTCGTGAGGAGCTAGCTAAAGCTTTAGATGAAGGGCCTATATATCTTGAAACTAAAAGCGGTGTCAATATTTTTATAAATCCTATTAACGCGTGTGTAATTGAAATTAAAGACACCCCCCTGTCATAAATTGATAGGCCTTTTCTATGAACCGCGCTTGAGTCCTTTTTCGGACTGCTTCGGTCGTGTGAAGGGGGTGTAGTCAAAGGTGGTGGAAATGTGGAAGAAAAAGATGTTAATTCTAAAGAATTAAAAAAAGTTGACGAGACATCGAAGGAATTAAAAAAACTAAAAAAAATCTTTAAAAATATTCCTAAAGATAAAAAGAATTTAGTAGAAAAACTTATCGAAACTGCAGCTTTTATGTCAGTAGAGCTGAAACACCTTGAAGATTATATAAGTAAATATGGAGTCTCGGAAGAATATCAGAACGGAAAAGATCAATACGGGACAAAAATGTCTACTGAAGCTAGTGCATATAACACTATGGTTAAAAATTACACGTCAATTATTAAGCAACTTATCGAATTGTTGCCAGACGGTTTACCTGGAACTAAAGAAGGTAACGCTCTTATGAATTTTGTTACTAAGCCGAAAGGTAAATAATGAATTATATACGAGAATATAATGACAAAATACAGTCTGGCGAAATAATAACTAGCCAAAGAGTAAAAAAAGTCTATGCAAGACTTGTTAAAGAAATGGACGACGAAAACTCGCCCTTTTATTTTGACGAAAATTCAGCTAATAGACCAATAGAATTTACAGAAACTTTTTGTAAACAGTCTCAAGGAGAATTAGGAGCAGATCTTAAACTTGAACTATTTCAAAAAGCATACGTACAAGCACTATTTGGTTTTTTAGATAAAAAAACTGGCTATCGAAGATTTAACGAGACTATGTTTCTCGTTGGGCGTAAAAATGGTAAAACAACTCTGTTATCGCCTATAGCATTATATTTGTTAATGGCTGATTATGAAGGTGCAGCAGAAGTTTACTCGGTAGCTACAAAAAAGGATCAAGCAAAAAAAGTTTTAACAGAAGCTTGTAATATGGTAAAGCAAAGTCCAGAGCTTAGATCTGTTCTTAAGAAAAGAAGAAATGATTTATACTTTAATGCCACATCGTCAATATTTGAGGCTTTAGCTTCCGACTCTAACACGTTAGACGGTTTGAATAGTCACGCTGTAATTATTGATGAATTACACGCGATTAAAGACCGTAACTTATATGAAGTTATGAAACAGTCTACATCAGCACGTAGACAACCATTAATTGTAATGATAACTACTGCTGGTACTGTTAGAGAATGTATCTATGACGATAAATACGACTACGCTTGTAGAGTTGCTGATGGTGAAGTTAAAGACGATCATTTTTTACCAATTTTATATGAGCTTGATAAACGTGACGAGTGGACTGATCCAGCGTGTTGGGTAAAAGCTAACCCTGGACTTGGAACAATTAAAAGTTACAGTACGCTAGCTCGTTTTGTCGAAACTGCTAAAAATGATCCTAAAGAATTACCTGGCGTTTTATGTAAAGACTTTAATGTTCGAGAAAATGATAGTAACGCGTGGTTAAGTTTTGAAGAAATAAACAATACTGAAACTTTTGATATTAAAGAGGTCGAGAATACTTATGCAATAGGTGGATGTGACTTGTCAGCTACCACAGATTTAACTTGCGCTACTTTATTAATTCGAAGATCCTCTAATGACGAAAAAATTTATGTATTACAACATTATTTCTTACCACAAGCTAAAATTGATAAACTTGACGAAAAAAATACTCAAGAAGCTCCATACAAAATATGGCGTGATAGAGGTCTACTAACAGTATGTAATGGTAACCGTGTAGATTATTCGCAAGTTACACAATGGTTTTGTCAAATGCAGCAAGAGTTTAAAATAGATCCCATTTATGTAGGTTATGACCGAGCACTTGCTGGTTACTGGGTGGACGAAATGAAAGCTAATGGCTTTAATATGGAAGCTGTCGCTCAAGGACCTTTTACTTGGAGTCAGCCTATGCGTGAAATGGGAGCTGCTTTTGCAGATAAAAAAGTTAATTATAATAATAACCCAATTTTAAAATGGTGTCTTACTAATACCGCTATTAAAAAAAGCGGAATTAATAATATTCAACCAATAAAAATTAATGAACGTCGAAGAATCGACGGAGCCGTGTCTTTATTAAATGCTTGGGTTTTATACGTTAAGTATTATGAAGACTATATGTATAATGTGGGGTGATCTAATGAAACATAGAGGCTTGTTTAAAACTATTTTTGGTGGAAAAAATAAACCAATGGAAGATGTTACAAATTTTAATATGTATAGTTTGCTAAATTCTTTTAACTCTACGTTCTATACAAACACAGGTAATATATGGGATATGGACGTTGTTAGAAGCGCCGTTGACGCATACTGCCGAAATTTTGCTAAATTAAAAGCTAGGCACGTAAGGCCAGGATTATCTGGAAAATCTCCATATGAGAGATTATTAAATTATAGGCCTAACCCTTTAATGGAAGCTTATAGCTTTTATTATAAAGTGTCTGCTAATTTAAAATTAACAAATAATGCTTTTATTTACCCAGAGTTTTCAACGGACGGAAGATTAATTGCATTATGGCCGTTACTATCTACTCAAATTGATTTATTAGAAAAAAACGGACAATTATATTTAAAATTTTTATTTAGAACGGGAAAAACTAAAGTCGTTCCTTATGAAAACATTATACATATGAGAGGCCAATATTTCGACCACGATATTTTTGGGTCTAAAAATACGGCTTTAAAACCAGCACTTGAAACTGCTGAGGCTATTAATCAGGGCGTTTCTAACTCTGCTAAATTAATTAATAGTATAAGGGGTATTTTGTCAGCACAAGTAGCTACTAAAGATGAAGACTTAGGAAAGATTAGAGATAAGTTTGTTAAAAACAACTTTAGTGTATCGTCTAATGGTAGTGGAGTTGTTGTTACTGACACTAAGTTAAGTTATACTCCTATCAATGAAAAGTCGACTCCTATTTCTTCGGATCAATTAACTTATACAAAAAATGCTATTTATGATTATTTTGGAGTAAACGAGGCTATCGTCCAAAACAAATTTAAAGAGGACGAGTGGTCCGCTTTTTATGAGGGCGGTATTGAGCCTGTTGCAATACAGATGTCTCAATGTTTTACTAATATTTTATTTACTGAAAACGAGCGTAATTTTGGTAATGAAATTGTCTTTGAAGCTAATAGACTTCAATATGCTTCAACAACAACAAAAGTTACGGTTGTTAAAGAGTTATCGCCTATGGGCGTATTAATGAAAGACGATATAAGAGAAATATTTAATATGTCGCCTTTACCTAATAGTGAAGGGCAAAAAATATTACAGTCTCTTAACTGGATCAATGCAGATAAAGCTGACGAGTATCAGTCAAAAAACAGTGATCCCCCAAAAGAAACTACTCCACCAGATAATAAAGATGTATCAGTTCAAGAAACAGATGATAATTTAGAAAATAGTACCGAAGGAGGTGTAAATAATGAGTAATGTTAATAATGATAACACCGATAAAGATAATAAAGTAAAAATTGTTAGGTTAAATAGTTATATAAGTTATGAGCTCTTAAGAAAAATGAAAGTTAAAGAGCCGGATACAAAATTTATATTGCCTAATGGGAAGGAGGCTAAATTAAATGAAAAACAAAAATAATTTAATAAATAAGACAGGTCGTGAAATTCGCATTTTTTCTTCTTTTGAACTTAAAGAATTAAGAAATGAAAACGGCGAAAGTCAAGACTACGTACACGGCGTACCTGTAGTCTTTAATACCCCAACTTGTCTTTGGGAATACGAAGGCGTTAAATTTTATGAGCAAATAGATAGACACGCCTTTGATAGTTGCGATATGTCAGATGTTATTTTTAATTATAATCACGGCGGACGTGTTGCTGCAAGAATTAGAAATAATACATTAAAATTATCGCTAAATGACGTCTGTATGGAAATGGAGGCGTATCTCGGGGGTACTGAATATGGTAGAGGCCTTTTAGAAGATATAAGAGGTGGCTACATAGATAAAATGAGCTTTGCGTTTGTTGTAGATGTAGACGGCGATGAATATGACGCAGCTACTCATACAAGAACAATAAAGCGCATTAAAAAGCTATACGATGTATCAGCGGTTGATATACCAGCCTATGATACGACAAGTATTTCGGCTAGGTCTTTCTTTGAGGTGGAGTACGAAAAAGAAAAAAGAGCTTTGGAGCAAGCTAGACTTAGAGATATATGTATAGCAAAAACAAAAATTTAAAAATCATAATAAAAATGTTTTTTCGAGAAAATGGAGGTTATAGAAAATGAACGAAAAAAGATTAAATGAAATTAAAGCTAGAAAAGCTGAAATTAGATCACTATTAAATGATACAGAAAAAGATGTTAATTTAGAAGAAATTAACAAAGAATTAGATAGTTTAAATAAAGAACAAAACCAACTTGAAGAAAGAGCAAAAATTGCTCGTAGCTTAGAAACTGGAGAAGTTATTCCAGAAAGCGAAGAAGCAGCACCAGGAACAAACTTAGAAGATGAAGAAGGAGATGTAAAAGTGAATACAGAAGAAAAAAAATCTAATATGTCAAAAGAAGTAAGATCATTTTTGAAATATATGATGTCTGGAGGTAGAGAAACTAGAGGCGTTACTTTAGAAAACGGACAAGCCGTGGTACCACAAGAATTAGACGACGAAATCATAACAGAAATGCGCGAAGTATCAGATGTTATGAGCTTTATTGAAATCAAAAATATAAAAGGAACTTTACGTGTTGGTAATTTATCAGCTATTGGTGCTAATAAAGACAAAGACGGCGACGCTATTACGGCTAATGGTGGTACTACTGGAGATATTACATTTGGATCTAATAGAACAAGTGGCAAAATTGAATTAGGCGTTGGTTTAGCTGCTGAAAGTATCGAAGCATTTAAAGATATTGTTGTATCAGAATTAGCGCTTGCTTTAGCTTTAGAACTTGAAGATCAAGTTATGAACGGAAAAGGCTCTGATAATGAAGCAGAAGGTTTATTTACTAAAGATTATGGAGAACAAAAAGTAACTGTTGCTGAGGCTGCAAACTTAAAACATCAAAATCTTGCTGAATTAAAAGGAAAAATTCGTCGTGCTTACGGTAAACGTGCAAGTTACGTTATCAATACTGAAACTTTCCACACTTATATTGAAGGTATGGTAGGTGAAGACGGACACCCTATCTATAATGACGCAACTGAGATGTTATTAAAGAAACCTGTTATAATCTCTGACGCGGCTCCAAAAGGAAAAATCTTATTTGGTTATGGTAAAAGATATTGGTATAACTATAATATGGCTCCACAAATTGCTAGCTCAGAACACGAAAAATTTAGCGAAGGATTAATCGTACATAGAGCTTTAGCATTTGGCGACGGTCACGTTATGGATGCAAAAGCATTTGCTGTTCTTGAAATTACCGACTTAATTACACCCTAGCGAGCCCTCAAAAAAGGTAACAGTAAGTTTACCCGAGGGCGAAGTTTTAGGAATACAAGTAAGTGAACTACAAGAGGCCCAAATTGAAGGTAACAAAGTAACTGGAAAATCAAAGTATGTCGCTAGTTTTCCTAAATTTAGTAAAACCGCTAAAGGAAACTTTTTAGCCTTAAAAGTCAATGAAGCAACTACAGGAGATACTGTAACTTATGATTTATCTGACGCAAAAAATAAAGGTACTGGTACTTTAGACGAAGACGGTATCTTGGTAGTAAACTTACACTCAAACACTCAAACAATTACATTTACAAACGGTAAAACTACAAAGAAATTAGATTTAACAGGACTAGAGTTAGTCGCTGAATAAAAAATATAAGGAGTGATATTATGGCTAATTTAATTAAAAAACCTACCGAAGAATTTATGAAAAAAGCTAGAGCTTTTCTTCGTATAAGTATTAACGACGAAGTGATTAATACTGAAATTGAAACGCTTATAAGTTCTTGTAAACAAGATCTTATAAGAAATGGTATCACTTCTAAAATGGCTAATAGTGAAGAAGACGGCTTAATAGTTGCAGCCGTTCTTCTTTATCTTAAAGCTGAGTTTGGGTTAGATAATAAAAATTACGAAAAATATCGTAATTCATACGAAACATTAAGAACAGAGTTAGCTTTAACTGATGATTATATAAGCGAGGCTGATAATAATGTGGAGTGATGTATTATATTTATTAGAAGAAATAGAAACTTTTGACGAATTAAATAAGCCTCATTACTCTTTTAAAGAAACAAAAGTTTATGCTAATAAAAAATCGGTTAAGCGCACTGAATTTTATCAGGCGCAGGCTGCAGGCTTTAAACCAGAAAAAGTTTTTGAAATTAGAACCGTAGAATTTAACGAAGATAAACATACTCACGTTAAATATAACAATATAACTTATAAGATATTACGTTCTTATGAGGTTGATAGTGAAATAACAGAATTAACGCTTACAGGATTAGCAAATAACTATGAATAAAAGTGGCAGTTCTGTTGAGTTTATTGATACATCTAAAGAAGTTAAAGATACTATGGTTAAACTTTCTAAATCTGCGTTGCGTGCTGCAGGCAAAGTCGCTGGTAACGTTTTAAAAGAAAATACTAAAAGATATACTGGAAGATTAGCTAAACAAATAGGCTACTGGGCCAAAATTGATAAGCAAACAGGTCAGCCAGAGTTACAAATTGGTTACTATTCTAAAAGTAGAGCTAAGAAAAAAGGCAAAACTCCCTCTCATACTAACCCCGCGTGGATTGAGTTTGGTGTAAAAACTCATACTATAGCAATAAATAAAGCTAAAACATTAACAGATGGAATTATTGATTATGGTAAGAGCGTGCAGCACCCAGGCCTACGAGGAGAAGCTACTCTGAGAAATAGCGTTTTTGATAATATAGACGCTATTCGCGAAGCTCAAGAAAGTTATTTAAGCGAATTAAATAAAACTATTGAAGAAGCTTGCAGAAAAATTGAAGAAAGTGAGGAAGATGAAGATGTATAACTATAGTGATTTTTTTGTAGCATTACAAAAATATGCCAATGAAAATAAATTGATAGATCTCTACTATGATAGTGCTAAAAAAGGCGCTACTTTTCCGTATGGTGTTATCAGTGATCCAGTTGGGAGCAAATTAAGATATGGGACTTTAGTATATTTTGATATAAATATATGGTCTAAAGATCCAGAGACAGGTTTAACTCTTGAAAAAAAACTAGAAAATTTAATCAATAAATTAGATGGTTTAATTTTTAAAGAACAAAATGCAGTTATACATTTTGAAACACAAAAAGATGTAGACGATCCAGAGTTTGAATTAATAAAGAAAAAAATAACATTTAGTGTAAGAATTTTTTAGGAGGTGTTACAAATGTTAAGAGTATTCACAGAAAATGAAGTCAAAAAAATACAAATTGACGAAGGTATAGTCGTATTAAATTTAGGGCTAGAAACCGAGAATATACTAGGTCCAACACGTGGTGGAGTTGAAGTAACTATAACTCCAGAAATTAGAGATATAGAGTTTGATGGTAGACGTGGTAAAACCGCTGGTATGCAAGTTAAAGACGGCGAAGACGCTACAGTTAAAGTTATTTCTCTTTGCTGCAGTCAAGAGTCATTATTATACGCTTTGCCTAATGCAAAATTAAGCGAAGATAAAAAGACTATCGAACAAGGTGATTTTGGCCTTATAGGTCAAGAACAATATATACAAACTATTGATGTCGTTACTCAAATGTTAGATAAGACGTTTAAGACTCTTAAATTTAATTTAGGGTTACACGAAGGAGCATTTACTTATAAAGCCGTATCTAAAGCTGAAAACGAACATAACCTTGAATTTATACCTCATTATAGTATTGACGACGATAGTAGACTTTTTAAAATTGTTGATAGCGACGAGTGCCCTATTACTAAAGGAGAATAAGCATAATGTTTTATTCTTCTTTTTGTTTTCTATTTGAGCGATAACAAAAGGAAGAATAATTTTACATAATATAAAATATTTTCATTAAAAATTAGAAGGGAGAAAATTTAATAATGAAAACAAAATATTTAATAATGTTAAGTGAAATTATTGACAAAATGGAAATTAAAGAAGAACTTAAAAATCTTGAAATCAATACAGGAAACGATGCAAAAGATAATGAAGAAGTAGGAAAAGAAGCAATAGCTTTATTAATAACACATATTTATAAATGCGAAAAAGAAGTATATTCATTTATAGCTGCTTATAAAGGTTATTTACCTAATAAGAATAACTACGAATATGATCCAGAAGGAGATCCAAATTATAGTGGACCTAAATATGCTGAGGAAAAGCAACTAAGCCTAGACAGACAATATAAAAAAGATTTAAAAGCTGCACTTGAAAAAGCCTCAGAAGAAGATATTATTCCTATTTTCAAAGAAGTAGCTAAATTAGATGGCGTAGCTGATTTTTTAGCATAAGCGTAGGTATCGGGACTGCGGAGGTCCTACGTATTTTGTATAAGCATTATGGCGGTATTGACTGGTTTGAGGGTAAGACCTCTTTTTTATTGGCCGAGTGTTTAGAGAACGGCCTAAAAAAAGAAAATGAAATACCTAAATTAATAAACGAAGTAGTTAAAAAAATATCTGGAAGTGATACCTTTATTCCTCAGTTTGAAACGCCAAAAAGAAAAATGCGAAGCGCAGAAGAAATTAACAAAGATTATGGCTTATAGGAGGTGTAAGTAATGGCTAGTATTTTTAGTTTATACGGATCTATCTTTATTGATAATGAAAAAGCCAACAGTGCTATTGACGAAACAACTAATAAAGGTAAAACATCAGAGAAAAGTTTTGCTTCTTCCGTTGGATCTATGGTTAAATCAGCCGCTAAGGTTGGAACTGCAATAGTTACAGGAACTTCTGCGGCGGTTGGTGGTTTAGTAGCTTTAAGCAATAAAACTGCTAGTACCGCTGACGAAATAGACAAAGGTAGTATTCGTATGGGTATAAGTACAAAATACTATCAAGAGTTAAAATATGCTGCAGGTCAATGTGGTGTTGAAATGACTTCTTTAGAAAAAGCAGCTAAAAAGCTTGAAGGTACAGATCTAAATATGGAAGACGCTATGAAACAAATAATGTCTTTATCTACTGCCGAAGAAAGAGCTACTAAAGCTGCTGAATTATTTGGAGATAACATAGCCTATACTTTATCTCCTTTAATAGAACAAAACACCGAAGATTATGACGGACTGATTCAGCGTGCCAATGATTTAGGTATTGTTATGAGTGAGGATGCCGTCTCGGCTGGCGTTGTTTTTGGAGATACTATGTCAGATATTAGTCAGTCTTTAGGTGGCGTATTTAATACTATTATGAGTGCTTTAATTCCTGTTATACAGGAAGTTTTAAACCTTATTATAGATAATATGCCTACAATACAGGGTATTTTTTCAACTTTAGCCCCTATACTGACGCAATTATTATCTAGTCTTTTACCTCCACTTATGGACCTAGCCTCGTCGATATTGCCTACTATTATACAATTAATTAATATGTTATTGCCTTTTATAACACAGGTTATACAGGAAATATTACCTGTTATTATAGACTTATTAACTATGTTACTTCCTCCACTAATGCAAATAATACAGTTAATATTGCCTCTATTATTGAGTTTACTAGAACCTTTACTTCCTTTATTAGATCCTATATTTCAATTACTACAACCTTTTATTGATTTACTAATGGCTTTGCTAACTCCGTTGATAGATTTAATTAATATTATTTTACCTCCTATTATTTCACTTTTAACAACAGTTATCGATGCTATCTTGCCACCACTGCAAACAGCCTTAAATGTAACTGCTGGTGTGCTTACTAATGTGTTTGGTGCCGCTTTTAAAGCCATACAACCTATAATAGAAAGTTTAAAGACTTATTTAAACGGTATTATTACATTTATCAAAGGTGTATTTTCTAGTAATTGGAAACAAGCTTGGGAAGGAATTAAACAAATATTTAGTGGTATTGTTTCAACTTTTACCAGCATATTTAAAGCTCCGATTAACTTTATTATTGAAGGTATTAATGCTTTTATTAGTGGATTAAATAAAATAAAAATACCAGACTGGGTACCTGGAGTCGGTGGTAAAGGTATTAATATACCGTTAATTAAAAAACTTCGTGTAGGTATGGAATATGTCCCTTACGATGATATGCCAGCATTATTACATAAAGGCGAACGTGTATTGACTGCTGAAGAATCTAAAGAATATGACGAGAATAAAAATAGTACAGTTATTAATAATGAGACTAATAACTTTAATTTAACTATTAATTCGACTGAGCCTTTGTCTCCAGCAGAAACTGCTAGACAAACAAGAAAGGCTTTACAAGATTATAATTTAAGAAATAGAAAGGCGAAGGCTTAATATGGAAAGAACTCTTATTTGGGAAAATTACAAAGGTGACGTAGTAACCTTTACATATAAGCCACCTTTTCTTTTAGGAATATGCGACGGCTTTCACGAAATAGCTGGTAAAGTAAATACTATTAGCTCTGCTTATGGAGTTGGTACTACTTATCAGGGTACAAGTTTAGACGAAAGAGATCTTACTATTAAAGGCACTATCACAGAAAATATACAAGAAAATAGACTAATTCTATTTGATGTTTTTCCTTTAGATACTATAGGTACTCTTTATTACTATGAAGGGGACATTGAAAGAAAAATACAATGTACTGTTGAAAAAGTTGATATACCAGAAAAAGAAGGTTATACAAGAGACTTTTCTATTAAATTAGTAGCTCCTAACCCACGTTTTTCTGCTATTTCGGCTACTATATTATCTATGGCTACTTGGTCCGCAGCCTTTGAGTTTGCATTGATTATTCCTCAAGACGAAGGTATAGAGTTTGGTATTAAAAATACTACTTCAATGGGAACAGCTGAAAATGATACTAATATAGAATATGGTATGACAATTAAATTTAAAGCTAATGATACAGTGGTAAACCCTTATGTACTTAATGTTAATAATAGAGATATTATACAAATAGAAAAAACTATGTCAGCTGGCGATCAAATAATTATTACTACTCACGTAGATAATAAAAAAGTTGTTTATATAAGTGCAGCGACTGGTGTAGAAGAAGATATAACTTTTTTAAAGATGTATGGCAGCAAGTATTTACAAGTACCAATTGGAACTAATACTTTTAGGAGCGGTGCAGAAAGTGGTGAGGACAACCTAGAGACTACCATAGAATTTTTACCAGAATATGAGGCTGTATAATGCAAAAAGTTAGTTTAACTATATATGATCGTGATTTAAACGAATTAGGAGTTATTGATAATTATAGTTCTTTACGTTGGCGTGATAAATATTTTGAGGCTGGAGAAATTGAATTACATATTAATAATAGTGATAATAATAGAAAACTTCTAGTTAAAGATAATATTATAGTAAGAAGTGATTTACCAGAAGAAGAAAACTTTGGAATTATAGAAACCTGGAAATTTAACGACGACGGCCAAAAAGTTAGCATAGTAGTTTATGGCAGTTTTGGACTATCATTATTAGAGCGTAGAATAATTAAAACAAAAATTAATTACAGTGGCGATTTTATAGGTGGCTTTCGTAAATTGATAAATACTATGAGACCATTTAAAAAATTAGATATTGTTGAGAGTGAAATAAAAAGCAATAAAGTTGAATATCAATGTACTTATAAAAATGTTTATGATTTTCACAAAAAGCTGTCTAAAGCTTCTAATATTGGTGGAAAAATAGTTGCTGATTTAAAAAACAAAAGATATAAATACGTCAACTTTGAAGGAAAAGACAGAACGGAAACTCAAAAAATCAATACGCGTTATGAATTTAGTGAGAGTGAATCTAATATTGCAACGTCTGATTATTCTTATAGCTCTGTTAGTGAGATTAATGACGTTTTAGTTGGAGGTACCGGAGAAGGAACAGAACGTGTACTTAGAACTATTACTAAAGTTAATGAAGAAACACACGATTTTGATATTAAAGAGGTCTTTGTAGACGCTAAAAGCGAAAGTAAAGACGATTTAACAGAAGACGAGTACAACGCTATTTTAGATAATTTAGGTACTCAAAAATTGGCTGATCCTACTGAGTCGTATGAGTTTAAAGTAAAAAATACTGCTGACTATAGGACTAAATGGAATTTAGGAGATATTGTCAATATAAAAAAAGAAAGTTGGGGTATTGATGAACGAAAACGAATTATAGAAGTAGAAGAAGTTTTTGAAAGAGGTAAATACGAAGTATTACCTACTTTTGGTACACCAATAAATGAAAAATTTGAGAACGAGGAAGATTAGGAGGGAATTTTATGGCGGAAATCTCAAGCTTTTTTAACTCCGTAGAACACGACAGAAGATATTTTGCGGAAGACTTCGCAAGACATTTAAAAAAATACTTTACAAACGGTGTTTTTAATAATGAATTAGCCGTTATAGCAAATAACGATATGTCTATCACTATTAAGTCGGGAGACGCTAATATCGAAGGTTACCGTTACAGTAATACGACAGATTTAACAAAAGGAATTGAAGTAGCTGACGGAACACTAAAGCGTATTGATAATGTTGTACTTAGATTAGATTTAACCAACAGGTTAATATCGGCTCAAATAATTAAAGGAACGTATAGCGATACACCGTCAGCACCAGCTTTAGTAAGATCCACTACTACTTATGATATTAAATTAGCAGAAATTACAGTTAATAACAGTGTTACATCTATTACTCAGTCAGCTATTAAAGATACTAGGCCAGATACTAATTTATGCGGTATAGTAGCCTCTACTGTAAAAACGCTTGATATAACAGATGTTTATAATCAGTTATATACAAAATACAATGAACTAATTGAAGAACATAATAACGACTGGAATACCTGGTATGAACTTCTCAAAAACAATATTGATACTTGGTTTGTAGGCATACAACAACAATACAGTGATAAATTAGGCGAATTTGAAACAGATTTCAATAAATGGTTTGATAATATTAAAGGAAAATTGTCAGGAGATATTGCTGCTAATTTACAAAAAGAAATTGATGATAGGTATACCAAGCGAGAAACTTATTCTAAAGAAGAAATAGAAGAAAAATTATTACAAATTCCAAAATTAGAAATTGAAGTAGTATCGCAATTGCCAACAGAACAAATTTCAGAAAAAACAATATATTTAATTTCAACTGATGACGCCGTTAATGAAGGAATAATTACCATAAGTCAAAGTGATAATAGTTATCAATTGAATGATCAAAAAATTAAAATTTCAGAAGGAAATATTTTATCACAAATTAATAATAATGAGTTATCAATTCAACCAATAACAACTAATTTAAAAAATTATAAAACTGTAGAAACAGTCTCAGTTGATTTTCCGATAGATAAATATTATCTTGCTTGTTTTTATAAAAATAATGGTTGGATTATTGTAGGTACAACAAAAACTGATTTGAGTGAATATGCTAAAAAGTCGGAAATACCAACGAAAATGTCACAATTACAAAACGACTTTTTATTACAATCAACTGCTAATACCGAAGAAGATGCTTTAGCTGAATCAGCATCAACGCCTGACAAGTTCTTTTATTGGACGGAGAGTGAATAATTTATGGCTGAATCTAAAGCAAGAGATTATATTTTAAATGGCAAACAAATAATTACAGAAAAACCAGATTTTAGCCAAGCTGATGAAACTGTAAGTAAAGGTAAATTATATAAAGATGTAGATAATGACGGTGATACCTATTATTATAGAGGAGCTGTTGAAGATAATTATTTTAAATTTGCTAATAAATTTTGGCGTATAATTAGAATAAATGGAAGTGGTTCTATTAGATTAATATATGATGGCAGTAAAACTTATGCTAATGGTGATACAAGTGGTGATACTGATAGATGCGCAGGTAGCCCAATTAAATTTAATACATTATATAATGATAATACTTATGTTGGACACTACTATGGTAAAATAAGTCAAGCAGCATACGATGCTACACATATAAACGAAACTCCATCTAGCGCAGCTGAAGAATTAAGCAGCTGGTTTGAAAAAATTGGATTAAATAGTTACTTAGATTATATAGATTTAACATCAGGATTTATTAATGATCGTACACCTTATGAGAGGCCAAATATAACGACAAGTTCTATACCTAATAAGACAAGTTACGGGTTTGGCGCTAAAGCAACATATTACGGACCATACTTTAGAAGAACAACTATATCTACTCCTTCATTTAGGTGCGAATATACTAATGACTTATTTACAATGGTAAATAGTGAAGGAAAAGGAAATCAGGTACTTAAACACCCAGTAGGACTGCTTACTAGTGATGAAGCTATGTATGCTGGAGGAAGTTATCCTACAGAAAATACAAATTACTATTTATGTACTGGATCAAATTTTTGGACTATGTCACCATCGAGCTACGATGGTACGTCAGTTAATATGATGAATATTCAAGAAAACGGCACTATATCTGGAAATAATATATCAAATACATCTTGCTACTTAAGGCCAGTTATTAATATTAAAGGTTCGGTCAATTTAAAAGGTGACGGAACTATGGAAAATCCATATGAAATAGTTAAAGAACCAATATCTGGAATTAGACCTTTTGCCACTTGTTCTGATAAAGAGCTTACACAATATTTAAAAATGCACTACGCTGGGGAAATAAATCTTGCAGATTATTGGCACGTAGGTGACACCAGATTAATTCATCTAAATGGAATAGACAGCCCAGAAACAAATTTTCCGGAGCGTTGGAAAGACCAAGATATCACAATTGTAATAACAGCGATTAATTATCACGATTTAGTAACACCTATTAATAATAAAACGAAAGCTATAATAACTTGTCAAACGAGAGAAGTCTTAAATAACCTATCACAAGGATGGGGTGAAAATGGTACTGTTCGTGTTAATCTAACTAGTAATCTTACGAAACCTACAAAGTGGTCAGAATTACCATTGAGAACTTGGCTTAATGGTGATTTCTTAACAACTTGTTTTTCTAAAGAATTGCAAAATTTAATCGTAGAAACTAAACATAATAGATTAACTAAATATAATTTAAAAACAACTGAGGAAGTAAATGATAAAATATTTTTACCATCCTATTCCGAAATATTCGGCAATGTTGCGTATTTAAATTATTTAGGAAATACCGTTCCAACTGGTCAAGAAGGAACACAATGGGAATATTATAAAGAACCTAGCAATAGGCTTAAAAGAGGAAATAATAATGGTGTACCAAATCTTACCGGGTGTGAGTGGTGGGAAAGCTCTCCTGTATCTAATACTACTGATGGTTACCGTTGGTGTAGTGTACACTCTGATGTTAGTGGTAACTATGGCTATGCAAACCTTGGTTATAGTGGTAGCTCTAATTGTTTAGCCCCTGCATTTTGCTTAGCCGCCGAACCTGACCTTGTAATACATCACAAACTAATTAAAAATGAAAAACTTTTCCAAGGCATAGCTAAAAATGATAAAAAACTACTTGGTATAGCACACGTAGGAGAGATTATATGGAAATATGAAGAACCTAAGCCAATAATTAAGCCTTTTGCAGAAGCAAGCGATGACGAAATAAGGGAATACTTGGACTTGCATTATTCTGGTAAAATAAACATAGCAGACTACTGGCACGTTGGCGATACTAGAGTAATGCATTTAAATGCGATGGCTACGAGTAAAGGAATTAATGATACCCACGTTGAACAAGATATGGCAATGGTTATTATAGGTATGAACCACGATACATTAGTTACTCCTATAAATAGTTATGGAAAAGCTGCAATTACTTTACAATGTAGAGAATTGCTAGGCAATAATGGTGTACTTGAATATGGTTATTTATCAACCACAACTACTACTAATTTTTCTACTAATGCACGAAGAACGTGGTTAAATGATATATTTGTTAATTCACTACCTAGCAATATCCAACCATTAGTGAAAACAATTGTTAAAAAAAATCTAGCAAACCATAAAAATAATACACCAGGAACTAATACTGAAGATAAAGCATTTCTTATATCTGTATCTGAAATATATGGGAATGAAAAAGATTATGATGGCAAAGACAACTATTTAGGAAGTATAGCACTTGAAGGAGAGCAATATGATTACTATAAATCAAATACTCGAAGAAAAAAATATATTAATAATAATGGTGAAGCAGGAAGTTCAACATCTTCATATTGGTTAAGAAGCCCTGCTATTTCTGAAAATCGTTTTTGGTTCGCATTTAGTGATTATTATAGCTCTGCTACTGTTGCTGATTTTGAAAATAACTTTGGTATAGCCCCATCATTTTGTTTATAAAGGAGAAATAAAAAAATGAAAAATAAAAAAATACAATTGTTCGCTCGGGGGGGGGCAATTAGAGCTATTTAAAAATGTTAAAACCTTTCAGGGCATAGCTAAAAATGGTAAGAAATTACTTGGCATAGCCCACGCCGGAGAGGTTATATGGAAGTATGAAGAAAAACCTATACCAACTCCACAAGAAGCACCGTTTGCTACTGCTACTGATGAACAAATTGCTCAAGTACTTAAAGCATATTATAAAGGTAAAATTGATATAAATGATTATTGGAAAGTAGGAGATACAAGAGTAATGCACTTGAATGCTATGTCAGCAACACCACCCTATGCAGATGAAAGTCACGTGGAGCAAGATATAACAATGATTATTGTAGGAATAGAACAAGATAATCTTAAAGAGGCTATCAATGGAAAAACAAAGGCTGCTATTACCTTACAATGTAAAGAAATGTTAGGAAATAAAGGAAGTGTTGAAGGTGGTTATATTTGGGGTTCCAGAACTGTAAAAACAACTAATACTGATAATTGGTCAAATAATCCGCGTCGTACCTGGTGCAATACAACATTTATTAGTGCTCTTCCAGAAGGCATAAAGCCATTAATTAAAACAGTTATAAAGAAGAATTTAGCTAATCATACCGATAGCACGGCAGGTCCTGATACGGAAGATAAAGTATTTTTGGCATCTGGTTCTGAAATGTTTGGAAATCAAAGTTATCAAGGTTATAAAGGAAATTCTAATTCAGAAGGTGAGCAATATTCATATTATAATTCAAGTGCGAAAACTAAGACTGCTAATAATAATGGAAATAAAAGCACAATAAACCTTAACTATTGGCTAAGAAGCCCTAGCTCATACGATGATAATTTGTGGATTATAGTAAATAAAAAAGGTGAGTTTGAATATAGTACTAATGATTATAATCGTGGGCTAGCACCATCATTCTGTTTGTGAGGTGATTTATGAATAAATATTATACAGGAGCATTAAAATCTCCAAAAGACTTGAGAAATTATAGAATTGCTAAAGCTACTAAAACAGTTGAATTGCCGATTTCATTTGAACTTACGCATTCACATATCAAAAATCAAGGCAATGTTAGTTCTTGCGTGGCACATAGCTTGTCAGAAATACTTGAAACCAAAGACGGTATAAACTACTCAACAGGTTGGATATATGGCTATCGTTCGGATGGCTATTACCAAGGTAAAGGTATGGTTGTGTTAGATGCTTTAAAGACAATAAAGAACGTCGGATACATAACAAATAAAGACTTAAATGCCAACGTCGAAATGAACGAGGCTAAAGAGGTTGTAGACAAAGACTTATCTAAATACAAAGCAATTGCTTCCAATAATAAAATTGGCTCTTATGCAAGGCTTTACAATACCAATGAAATAAAGCAAGCATTATACACTTCTAAAACGCCAGCAATAATATGTATAGATATTGACGACCAAGGCTTAAAACTAGACAAAAATTACGTGGCGTACGTACCTGACAATTCAATTGGGCTTCACGCCATTGTATGTTATGGTTGGAACGAAACAGGTTTACTTATTCAAAATTCGTGGGGTAGTAGTTGGGGAAACAAAGGCACTTTTGTTCTTCCTTATGCTTATCCTATCGTTGAAGCTTGGGCAATTGACTTAACACCGGAAGAAGTAGAAAAGCCAAAGTGGTATTGGTTAAGAGAAATAATAATGAAATTAATAAATCTTATAAGATACTTATTAGAAATTAAAAGTGTAAAATGAATATCTTATCATTTTAACTATAAAAAATAGGAGGATATCAAATGGAAAAAATAATGGAGAAAATAAAAAAATATTGGGGATGGTCAACTTTATCATTAGGAATATTATCAGCAGTATTTGGCTGCTTTTTTAAAGTGTTCCAATATTTTGATTTTCAAAATGAACAGCTGGCAGAAACATCAAAATTAGCTCAGCAAGCAATTATATGGAATAAAGAAGTACCGAATATTCAGCGAGCTGAAGTATGTGATTTATATTTATCAAAAGGATTTGATAGTTATACAAAAAAATTATGTGAAAACGTTATTTTACAAGATGAAAGTTTAGCATTAGCAGATACAAAATCTGCTTTTAATATGGAGGAAAATTAAATGAAAAAAGCATTAACAGATTTAAAAAGTTTTGTAACAGTAGCAATGGTAATAATATTAGCAGGTATTGTTTTAGCTAATATTTTTGGATGTAGTTTGTCTGATAATATTTTAATATTAGTAACTAACTTAATGACAGCAGTATTTACTTATTATTTTACAAAAAAAGATAATGACGGAGAATAATATGAGTAGATTATTAAAAACATATTCAAATAAGATAACTTGGAAATATAATCCGCCAATACATTACGGAATTGATGTAGTAGGTAATAAAAATAGTAAAAGTGTTTGTGATTATGTTTTAGCACATACTGACGGGGAGGTAGTAGAATGTGAATCAGATTACAAAACAAATGATAAAGGTGGCCATAGCTATGGTAATTATGTGAAAATTAAACATATTAATGGTTATTATACTTTATATGCTCACTTTAAATTAGGTACAGTTAAAGTTAAAAAAGGTGACAAAGTAACTAAAGGACAACAACTTGGTTATATGGGAAATACTGGACGTAGTGATGGCGCTCACTTACATTTTGAAGTAAGAAATGAAAAAAATGTAAAAATAGATCCTACACCTTATGTTGATACAGATTTACCCAATATTAAAATTGAAACATCAATAGAGCCTCAAAATGATCCTGTAGAGGTACAAAAATTTAAAGTTGGTGACTTGGTAGTACCAACTAAGTTAGTAAATTACAGTGGCACTAAACTGAAACAATACGATAAATATTACACTATTACCGATTTAAAAGAAGATAGAGCAGTTTTATCAGCTAAAAGAAAAGACAAACTTGTAGTATGGGCTTCGATGAATGTTAAAAATATTAAACTATATAAATGAGGTAGGGAATTTAATCTCTACCTTGTTTTTTTAATACATTTTTAGTATTGATTTTGTAGTATAAAAGTATTATAATGAATATACAAATTACTATTTTTGTGTTAATTTGTTATGAATATATTAATGAAAATTAGTATATTATATTTATAGGACATAAAAAGAGATACATTTTAGATGTTAAGTGCTATCTCCGCCTTATGTTTCTATTGTTTCAAGTTTTTGAAGCACCATCAAAGTCGCATCGACAATGATTAGGTGCTTCTTTTTTAATGTCTTTGACTGCAGTCTCGAAGAAGATATAGGATTATTGCAAGAATAATCAAATATTCCATTCAATTCCTCACTCATAGGCATCACCTCCGTTCTGCTGTAAGCTTAGCGGAGGAAAAGCACCTAACAAAATGTATCTCAATAAACATTATAATATATTGTATTATGATTTTACAAGTAATTTTTCTTAAAAATTTTAATAAATTCTTCTTTAGTTTTATCATAATATTGCATAAATCTTATTTGCCCTAATTTATGCCAGTAATCGTTAAAAGATTTATCTTCTTGCCATTTTTCGTGGTATTCTAAACTGAATCTGTTTCTTTCTAACTTTACTAATTTAATACTTCATTTTTTGGGTGATACTAATTAGGCACTATTTCACATCTTTTATTATTACAAATTATCAAATGAATCAACTATTTCATTTTGAATTTTAAGAAATTTATTTGCTTTCTTTTTATGTTCGAAATCATTTAACTATCGCTTTTGCACTTTGGTGGTGCAAATGGAGAATTAGCTGCCGCAATGCGTTATTTTAGTCAAAAATTTACAATGCCAGATGACAAAGGAAGAGCCTTACTTAATGATATTGCAACTGAAGAATTAGGTCATTGTGAGATGATTTGCTCAATGGTTAGTGAACTTACTAAAGATGCATCTTTAAAAGAATTAGAAGAAGCTGGTCTTGCTTCATATTATGCTGACCATAATAAAGGTATTTATCCAGTTGATGCAAGTGGTGTACCTTTTACCGCAACTTATTTTGCTGTAACTGCCGATCCAATTGCCGATTTAATGGAAGATATGGCTGCTGAACAAAAAGCAAGAGCGGTTTATGAAAACTTAATTGATTTAACTGATGATGAAGATGTTCTAGCTCCCCTTTTATTTTTAAGACAAAGAGAAGTAGTCCATTTTAATCGCTTCAAAGAATTATATGAATATTATAAAAGCAAAGGTTATTAATATTTGAACTATCAAATGATAGTTCTTTTTTGTCTAGCAATGTCAATAAAAATAAATTTTTAAGTAAAAGAACGTTTTTTTAAATATTTTTGGTATAATTATATTAAGAAAGTAGGAAAATAATAGTATGGCAAATAGAATGATGGTTAATAAATACGAAATGACTAAAAATCATCAAGAATATAGTAAAGAGGAAAAAGAAATAAATAAAGAACGCTTTAAAAGAGACAACTATGATAAAGATATTGAATCAATTGTCAAAAGAGATAAAGAAAATACTGCCATTATGTGGGGATTTGTCTTAGGCTTTCTTCTTTTTATAGTAATCTTTGTAATGATAATGATCTTTACTATTTAAAGGAGTGATTATGTGCTTTTACTGGAATGTTTAAAAATATTTTTGGCTCGGATTGCCGATGTATCATTAGGAACATTCAGAACTGTATTATGTGTTAAAGGAAAAAGTATAGAGCCTTTTTTTATCGCTTTTTTTGAAGTGCTAATTTGGTATGTCGTAGCAAGAGAGGCATTAAATTCCACCCAAAATACTTTTTATATTGCTGGTAGTTATGCACTAGGTTACGCAACAGGAACTTATATTGGCTCCCTTTTATCTAAACTTTTAATTAAAGGGGTAGTGGGAGTTCAAATTGTTTTAAAAGAAAATAATGAAAAACTAATAAAGAAATTAAGAAAAATTGGCTATGCTGTTTCCGTTATTGAATTAAAAAATGATTATGAAGGTAAAAATAAAGATATGTTATTTATCGAAGTTAATAGTAAAAAATTAAAAGAATTAACTAAAATAGTAAAAGAATTTGATGAAAAAGCTTTTATTGTTGTTAATGATACTAAATTAATTCAAAATGGTTTTATCAAGTAACACTTGCATTTAAGCATAAATTTTTATATAATATAATTGACATTTTAAGTGGGCAGAATATCCCACTTTTATTATTAGTTTGAGGTGAAGATGAAAAAAGAAGAAAAAAAATTAGAAATTTTAGAAAAATTAAAAGCCCATCTAGAAAAAACTTTAGAAAAAAGAGAGGTAATTGTTGATGAGATTTATATTAAAAAACAAGGTAAATATACTTTCTTAACTATTGTTTTAGACAAAATTGGGGGAATTGATTTAGACGAGATAGTGGCATCAACAGAAATTATAAATCCAATTGTTGATGAATATGATATATGTGATAGTGAATATATCTTAGATGTTATTAGTAAGGAAAGAGGTTAAAAAATGGATAGTAAAGCATTTATTAAAGCATTAAATGATATTGTTAAAGAAAAAAATATTAGTGCTGATGTTGTATTTGATGCAATGACTTTAGCATTACAAACAGCTTATAAGAAAAATTTTGATTCTAAAACTAATGTAAGAGTGGATATCAATCGAGAAACTGGGGAAATTAAAGTTTTCTCTTATTTAGTAGTTGTTGACGCTATTGATGAGGGTAGTGAAGAAGTTGATGAAGAAGGAAATGTTGTTGAAGTTCCTCCTAAAATTAATATTGATGCCCAAATTTTATTAGAAGATGCAAAAGAAATTGATCCAAATGCTAAGGTTGGTGATACTATTGAAAAAGAAGTAACTCCTAAAGATTTTGGAAGAGTTGCGGCTGGAACAGCTAAACAAGTAGTTACTCAAAAAATAAGAGAAGCCGAAAAAAATAGTATTATTGAAGAATTTCAAGATAAAGAATATGAGCTTATGTTAGGTTTAGTGGCTCTTGAAGATCAAAAAAATTATTATATTGATTTAGGACGAACAAGAGGAATTTTACCTAAGAGTGAGATTATTCCTGGTGAGACAATTAAAATGGGCTCTAGTATTAGAGTATATATTACAAAAGTAGAAAGTGGTACTAAAGGACCAGTAATAATGCTTTCAAGAAAACATTATGGTTTTGTTAAAAGATTATTTGAATCATTTATTCCAGAATTGCAAGATGGAGAAGTCGTTTTATATGGAGTAGCGAGAGATGCTGGTAATAGAAGTAAAGTTGCTTTGTATTCCACTAATGAAAGAATTGATGCCATTGGTTCTTGTATAGGTGAAAAAGGTAGTCGTATTGCTAGTATTTTAAAAGAATTAAATGGTGAAAAAATTGATTTAATCTTATATGATGAAAATCCAGAAACATTTATTGCCAATGCCTTATCACCAGCAAAAAATGTTATTGTAAATATTACTAACCCAGAAAAAAAGGAAGCCCTAGCTATTGTTACTGATGATAATTTAAGTCTTGCTATTGGTAAAAAAGGAAGTAATATAAAACTTGCTAGTAAACTTACTAAATATAAATTAGAAATAAAAACTTTATCCCAAATTAATGAAGAAGGAAACAAAGATTAAGGGGGAATATTAATGTATGTAAAAAAGACTCCCATAAGAACTTGTGTTGTTACTAAAGAAAAATGTGATAAAAGAGATTTAGTTAGAATAGTAAGAACTCCAGAAGGTAATGTTGAAATTGATTTATCTGGTAAAAAAAATGGACGTGGAGCTTATTTAAAAAAAGATAAAGAAGTTTTTGCTAAAGCCCAAGCAAGTAAAATACTAGATAAAATTCTAGGCTTAGAAATTAAAGATGAGGTATTTCAAGAATTAAATAAATTATTATAATAAGGAGGAATAAAAATGAGTGTAAAAGATTATGCTAAAGATATGAATTTATCCGTTGCTGAAGTTTTAAAAAAATGTAAAGAATTAGGTATAAATGTAACAGCTGGTGAAGACTTTTTAGAAGCTGATGACATTGTTATGCTTGATAATACTTTAAACTTAATTAGTACTGATGATGAAATTACATATGATGAAGATGAACTTGTTGAAAATATTGCATTTGATATTATGGAAAGTAAAAATATTTCGGAAAGTAATACATCTAAAAAGCAAAAATTAAAGAAAAAAGATCGGACTAATGAAAACAAAGATAATTATCAAATATTAAAAAAAGAAATGTATAAACATAAAGAAAAATTAATGGATAATTCTGTTTCTAGTGAAGATGTTGTTTTATATAAACAAGGAATGAGTGTTAAAGAATTAGCAGATAATTTAAAGGTTGGGGGAACAGAAATAATTAAAAAATTAATGTCTTTAGGTTTAATGTTAAGCTTAAATGATCAAATTGATTTTGAAAATGCGGAAATTGTTGCTTTAGATTATGGTAAAACTTTAAAAAAAGAAGAGACTCAAGATTTAGCTAACTTTGAAGAATATGAAATAATCGACCGCGAAGAAGATTTAGTTAAAAGACCACCAATTGTAACTATTATGGGTCACGTTGACCACGGTAAAACAACTCTTCTAGATTATATTAGAAACTCGCATATTGTTGAAGGAGAGTTTGGCGGTATTACACAACATATTGGGGCTTATCAAATAAATCATAATGGTAATAAAATAACTTTTATTGATACGCCAGGACACGCGGCTTTTACGGAAATGCGTGCAAGAGGAGCTAGTGTTACCGATATAGTTATTATTATTGTTGCTGCTGATGATGGAGTTATGCCGCAAACTAAAGAAGCCATTGATCACGCTAAAGTTGCTAATGTTCCAATTATTGTGGCTGTTAATAAAATTGATAAACCAGATGCTAATCCAGAGCGTATTTTAACAGAAATGACTGAATATGGTATTACGCCAGAAGCTTGGGGAGGCGATGTTCCATTTATTAATATTTCTGCTAAAACTGGTGAAGGTATTCCTCTTTTATTAGAAACAATTGAAACAATTGCGGAAATTAATAATTATAAAGCTAACCCTAATCGTTATGCCTCAGGGGTAGTTATTGAATCTAAACTTGATAAAAATGTTGGTGGTATTGCTTCCTTTATTATTCAAAATGGAACCCTTAGAATTGGTGACCCAATTGTCGTTGGTGAATTCTTTGGTAAGGTAAGAACAATGAAAAATGATTTAGGTGAATCCATTGCCCTTGCCTATCCATCTATGCCGGTTGAAGTAACTGGTATTTCCGATAATCCTTCTGCTGGTGATAAGTTTATGGCTTTTGAAACAGAAGCTAAAGCTAAAGAAATTGCAAACAAAAGAAAGAATATTGCTTCATCTAAATATAAAACAGATATTGTTTCGTTAGATGATTTATTTAAACAAATCGAAAGTGGCGAAAAAGAAATTAATGTATTACTTAAGGCTGATGTTAGAGGTAGTGAAGAAGCTGTTAAAAATGCTTTACAAAAAATTAAAGTTGGCGATGTCGTAGTAAACGTTATAAGAAGTGGTATTGGGACCATTACTGAAAGTGATGTTGTGCTTGCTAATGCTTCAAATGCCATAATCATTGGTTTTAATGTTGTACCTAGTAATATAACTAAAGAAATAGCTAAAGAATATAGTGTTGATATTAGATTGTATACAATTATTTACAAATTAGTTGAAGATATGGAATTAGCAATGAAAGGTATGTTAGACCCAGAATTTGAAGAAAAAGTTATGGGTTCAGCTGAAATTAGAAAAATCTTTAAATTCTCTAAAATAGGTAATATTGCTGGTTGTTATGTTACAGATGGAATAATTAAAAATGGTGCAAATGTTAGGGTTATTCGTGATGGCATAATTGTTGTTCTTGATAAAATAGCTTCTTTACAAAAAGGTAAAGAAAGTGTCAAAGAAATGAAGAAAGGCTTTGAATGTGGTATTACTTTAGAAAGTTATAATGATATTAAAGAAGGCGACATTTTAGAAGCTTATGAATTAGTTGAGGTCAAAGATGAATAATCATAAAGTAGATCGTATTGCCAGTGATATAATTAAATACTTAAGTAATATTATTTATACTGAAACAAGAGATGATTTATTAAAATCAATTACTTTAACTGATATTAAATTAAGTAAAGATTTAAGTTATGCTAAAATATTTTTTACAAGTATTTTAGATATGCCAAAAGAAGATATTGAAAAGGAAGTAAATGAAGCAGCCCCTTATTTAAGAGGATGTCTTGCTAAAGTAATTGAAATTAGAAATATTCCTGAATTAAAATTTGTTTATGATGAAACAATTGCTTATGCAACTAAAATAGAAAAAATAATTAATGAAATTAATAAGTAGGAGGTTTTATGGATTTAGATAATATAAGAATGGAAATTACAACTGAAGATAAATTAAATACAAAAGAATATAATATAATTTTACAAAAATATTATGAGTTGTTTTTACATATATATGGTAAAAATCTAGCTGATTCTTTTGCTAAAGGACTAAATAATTCTAATAAATTAGGAAAGTTTATACTGCAATTTTCTGATAGTTATAATTTAGCTATGAGAGCATTAAGTCAAACTAAATCAAATGCTAATGAGGAAGAAATATCTTTATTAAAAGTTTATTTGAATGAAGAACTTGCTAGTGCGGCCCGTCTAAGGAAAGTAAATAGCCTTATGGCTACAATTCCTGATGTTATCTTTTTAACTAATGAAAAAATCAAATTAGAATTATGGAAAAAAATACTAGAATATGTAGAAAATTTATATCAAAATAACAAAATAGTTGATATGTATGTTGAAGTACCTATTAATGATTTTACCTTACTTAGTGGTTGTTTTGATAGGGGATTTACTGAATGTGATGGAGCATCTAAAACCCATTTATTAGGAAAAAAATTAGAAAGAATTAATAAATGAATGGCGCAATTATAGTAAATAAAGAAAAAGGTTATACAAGTAGAGATGTTGTTAACAAGTTAAATAAGATTTTAGATACTAAAAAAATTGGCCATACTGGTACACTTGATCCCCTAGCTTCTGGGGTTCTTGTTTGTTTAATTGGTAAATATACTAAGTTAGTACCAATTATTACTGAAAAAGAAAAAGAATATATAGCAGAAATAAAACTAGGGATTAAAACTGATACTTTAGATATAACAGGTAACGTTTTAGAAAAAAGTAATATTCCTAAACTAAGTAAAGAAGAAATAATAAATGTTTTAAATAGTTTTATTGGTGTCTATAAAGAAACTGTACCCATATATTCAGCAGTATCTGTTAATGGCAAAAGGTTATATGAGTATGCTAGAAGTGGGTTGGAAGTTAATTTACCAGAAAGAGAAGTTTTTATTAAAGAAATATCTTTAATTAGTTATGAATTTGATTTAATAAAATTTAAAGTCCTTGTAAGTAAAGGAACATATATAAGAAGTTTAATAACAAGTATATGTGAAAAATTAAATACAATTGGCACAATGAATAATTTAATAAGAACAAAACAAGGACAATATAAAATTCAAAATAGCTATACTTTAGAGGAAATTAAAAATGGTAATTATCAATTATTAAAATTAGAAGATTTAATTAATTTAGAAAAAGTGGTAATAACCGATGCTTTAGCTAAAAAAATTACTAATGGTAATTTAATAAACTTAGATAAAGAGGGGTATATTTTATTTACCAAAGATGGGGAAGAAAAAGCATTATATAATTTTCAAAATAAACAAGGAAAATTGGTTATTTTGCTTTAAAATCGGTACATTTTTGTTTACTTTTCCCCTAAATTATAATATAATTATATTGAAGTTTTGACTTAGATAAAAAAATTTCCGCTTTTTATCTCAGTTTAAACCGATTATTAGAAAGGAAGAATATTATGGCATTAAGTAAAGATGCAAAAGCAAAAATTATTAAAGAATTTGCTAAGAATGAAAAAGATTGTGGTTCTGCTGAAGTTCAAATTGCTATTTTAACTAATGAAATCAATGAACTTACTGCACATATGCAAGAGCATATTCACGATTATCATTCAAAAAGAGGATTACTTATGAAAGTAGGAAGAAGAAAAAAACTACTTAACTATTTAAAAGAAAATGATGTTAAAAGCTATAGAGAAGTAATCAAAAAATTAGATTTAAGAAAATAAGGGCACTTTGTTTTGGTGTCTTTTTCTTTTAGAAAGAAGAGGTTTTAAATGAAGAAAGTATTTGAATTAGATTTTTATGGTCGAAAATTAATTGTTGAAAATGGAGAAATGGCTAAACAAGCAAATGGTGCTGTTTTAGTTAGATTTGATGATACGGTTATTTTAAGTACCGCCGTTGTCTCAAAAACAGCAAATCTTTTATCAGATTTTTTTCCATTAACAGTTTTATACAATGAAAAATTGTATTCAGTTGGTAAAATTCCTGGTGGTTTTATTAAAAGAGAAGGAAGACCAACCGACAATGCTACACTAGCAGCGCGAATGATAGATAGACCAATGCGTCCATTATTCCCTGAAGATTTTCGTAATGAAGTACAAATCGTCAATACTGTTTTAAGTGTTGATCAAGATAATTCGCCAGAACTTACAGCTTTATTTGGTTCATCTTTAGCCACTTGTATAAGTAAGATTCCGTTTAATGGTCCCGTTGCGGCGGTTAAAGTTGGTCGAGTTAATGGTAAGTTTATTATTGATCCAACTGTAGCAGAGTTAGAACAATCAGATATTGATTTAACTGTGGCTGGAACAATGGATGCCATTAATATGGTTGAAGCTGGTAGTAAAGAAGTATCGGAAGATGATATGCTAGAGGCTTTATTATTTGGTTTTGAAGCAATTAAAAAATTAGTAGCTTTTGAGTTAGAAATTATTAAAGAAATTGGCGAAGACAAAATGGAATATCCACATCTTCTTATATCTCCTGATTTAAGAAATGAGATAGAAGATGCTATAACTGAAAAATTAGATGCTGCTTTAAGAATTAAAGATAAATTAACAATGTATGAAACAATCGATAATTTAAAGAATGATTTAATTGAACATTATAAATCTTTAAATGAAGATAGCTTAAAAGAAGAAGAATTAACGGAACTTTTAACTAAAGTGGCTTTAGTATTTGAAAGTGTTCAATATAAAGTATTTAGAAAAATAGTGGTTAATGAACATATTAGAATTGATGGCCGTAAGATGGATGAAATAAGACCAATAAGTGCCTCAATTGATATTTTACCAAGAACTCACGGTTCAGCTTTATTTACAAGAGGAGAAACGCAAAGTTTATCTATTACCACACTTGGTGCTTTAGGGGAAAGCCAAATGCTTGATGGTCTTTCTATTGAAGAAGAAAAAAGATTTATGTTGCATTATAACTTCCCACAATTTAGTGTTGGGGAAACCGGTCGTTATGGTTCACCTGGCAGAAGAGAAATTGGTCACGGTGCATTAGGTGAAAGAGCCCTACTTCAAGTAATACCTTCTGAAGAAGAATTCCCTTATACTATTAGAGTAGTATCCGAAATTTTAGAAAGTAATGGTTCATCGAGTCAAGCTAGTATTTGTGCTGGATGTCTATCTTTAATGGCTGCTGGTGTCCCAATTAAAGCTCCAGTTGCAGGTATTGCGATGGGTCTTATAACTAATGAAGATAAATATACGATTCTTACAGATATTCAAGGTATGGAAGATCATTTAGGAGATATGGACTTTAAAGTTGCAGGTACGAGAAAAGGTATTTGTGCTTTACAAATGGATATTAAGATTGATGGTGTTAATAAAAATATTTTAAAAGAAGCTTTAGTGCAAGCTAAAAAAGCTAGAATGGAAATCTTAGATTTATTTGAAACAGTTATTAAAGAACCAAGAAAAGAATTAAGTAAATATGCTCCTAAAATTGAAACATTTACAATTGATCCAGAAAAAATTAAAGATGTTATTGGCCGTGGTGGCGAAATGATTACTAAAATTATTTTGGAAGCTAGTAATGTTAAAACAGTTAATGATAAAGATGCCGTTAAAGTGGATTTAGAAGACGATGGAAGAGTCATCATTTATCATCGTGATGCCGAAATTATTAAAAAGACTAGAGAAATGATTGAAAGCGTTATAAGAGAAGTTGAAACCGGTAAAATTTATACTGGTAAAGTAGTAAAAGTTGAAGACTTTGGCTGTTTCGTTGAACTTTGGGAAGGTTGTGAAGGCTTAGTTCACGTTTCTCAACTTGATAATAAGAGAGTTAATAAACCAAGTGATATCGTTAAAGTTGGCGATGAAATTATTGTTAAATCTTTAGGTTATGATAATAAAGGTCGTCTTAACTTATCTCGAAAAGAAGCACTACCTAAAAAAGAAGAAATAAAAGAAGATAAATAATAATATAATGAAGTAAAGGAGTAGTAAAATGGAAATAATTATGGGAATTATAGTTTTTATAATAATCGTTATTATTTGTTCAATTAAACAAATAAACGAGTATGAAAGAGGTATTAAGTTTCGTTTTGGTAAATTTGTTAAAGTATTAACACCAGGTTGGAAATTAGTGTTACCTATTATTGAATCATATAAAAAGGTTGATATTAGAACTAAAGCAGTTGATGTTCCAAGTCAAGAAGCAATTACTAAAGACAATGTTTCAGTTCAAATAAATGCCGTTATATATTATAAATTATTTGATGCCTCAAAAGCTATTTTAGCAGTTGAAGATTTCTATTATGCTGTTGGTCAACTTGCCCAAACAACAATGCGTAATGTTGTTGGTTCCGTTTCTCTTGATGAACTTTTAGCTGAAAGAGATAAAATAAGTACAGAAATATGTAAAATAATTGATGAAGCAACTGATCCTTGGGGTATAAAAGTTGAAAATGTTGAACTTAAAGATGTCTCATTACCAGAAGATATGAAAAGAGTGTTGGCAATTGCAGCTGAAGCCGAAAGAGAAAAACAAGCCGTAGTAACAAAAGCTAAAGGTGAAGTGGAAGCATCTAATAATTTAGCTAAAGCAGCCGAGATTATGAGTAGTACACCTGGAGCAATGCATCTTAGAACTCTATCAACATTAAGTGATATTTCTTCTGATAAATCAAATACAATTCTATTTTGTTTACCAGTTGAAATACTTGAAGCAATGAAAGGAAAAAATGATAAAAAGTAGCAATACTTTTTTTCTTTAAACTTAATTAATGAAAAAGAAAAAATTAGATATTTTATACGAAGATAAAGATATTATTGTTGTTAGTAAAAGTGTGCATTTACTTACTATAAGTACTTTAAAAGAAAAAGAAAATACTTTGTATTATCAAGTATCAACTTATTTAAAAAAACAAAATAAAAATAATAAAGTATTTATTGTTCATCGCCTCGATAAAGATACCTCAGGTATAGTTGTTTTTGCTAAGAATATAAAAGCCAAAAATATCTTACAAGATAATTGGGCAAATGTTAAAAGAGAATATATTGCCTTAGTAAGAGGTAATATGCCATCTAAAGGTATCATTAAATCATATTTAAAAGAAACAACTACTAATTACGTATATAGTTCTAAAACCGGTAAAGAAGCGATTACGGAATATGAAAAGATAAGAAATAATAAATTATATAGTTTACTGAAAATTAATATTAAAACTGGTCGTAAACATCAAATAAGAGTACAATTAAATGATTTAGGATATCCTATCGTAGGAGATAGAATTTATAATAAAAAAGATAAAGAAAAAAGACTATGTTTACACGCTTATTACATAGCCTTTAATCATCCTATAACTAATAAATTAATTGAGATAACAACGCCACCTCCTGATTTTGTTAATTTAGTTAAATAAAAAAGGCTCATTTTGTGATGACCTTTTTTAATTTATTATTTTTCTACTTCAGGTTGATTAACAACTTTGGCTTCTCTTACTTCGCCAGTTCTTTCCCAACCAGGTAGAGATTCTTCTTGACTCCATTTATATCTGTATTTAGTAACATTCTTCGTTGTCTTAGTAGCGTCAATAGATGTTGTAGAACCTTTTGTACATTTAGACTCACTACCAGCGCCAATCTTAGTATAACCACTTGGACAACTATAAGTAGTGTCTTTAATAGCTGTTCTATTTTCTTCAATTGTTCTAGTACAGCTTGAACCATTTCTAGTATAACCAGCAGGACAAGTATAATTTGTAGTAGATGTTGGGTTTTTAGTATCTGAATAACTATAATAACATTTATCATTACTTAATACTTCATCACCACTACAATAATATTCTTTAGTTTCAACTAATTCGCTATAATAATCTTTAGTACATTGATTACCATTTTTATTATAACCACTTGGACAACTAATATCAGTTGTAGGAGTTGCATTAGTACTTACTGTTCTTGAACAAGTTGAACCATATTGAGTATAACCAGCAGGGCAACTTCCTGTAGTAGTTTGTGGAGTTGCACTAGTACTTACAGTTTTTGAACAAGTAGTACCATTTTTATCATAACCACTAGGACAAGTATAAGTTGTCTTTGATGGAGTAGCATTAATAGTATCTGTCTTAGTACAAGAACTAGTATTTCCAGATCCTTTTAGATCATAACCGGTAGGACAACTATAATATGTATTTGCTGTCGCAGCTACATCATTATAAGAAGTTTTTGAACAACTATACTTATGATATGTTCTTGTACAATTAGCTGAACCAGAACATTTATCAGTATAACTTCCAGCCCAAGTACAGCCTTGATATACATCGCCGTGATATACTTCATAAGATGTAGTATAAGATGATTTTGTTGTAATACGGCAAGCACGGCCATTATTAATTGGTGTACCTTTTGGACAACTATAAGTTGTATTTGCTGTGGCGGCTATAGTATCTGATTTTAAACATTTAGAGCCACTTTGTGTATAACCAGCAGGACAAGTATAAGTGGTATTTGATGGAGTAGCATTAATAGTTTCAGTTTTATAACACATTGAACCACTTAATTGGTAACCACTAGGACAACTATAAGTTGTACTACTTGATAGGTTTACTGTTTCAGTTTTAGTACATATTGCTCCATTTTGAGTATAACCACTCGGACAACTATAAGTAACATTTGAAGAAGGATTAATACTTTCACTTCTTACACAAGAGTTACCAACTTTATTGTAACCAGCAGGACAACTATAATTTACTTTATATTGAGCTTCTTTATAACTTGAATCAGTTTTATAACATTTAGTATTTTCACCAGATCCACTTTTGGTATAACCAGCAGGACAAGTATAAGTAACTTCTTCTTTTGCTGCTACTTGATCAGTAGAGCTCTTATAACATTTAGTACTTGAACCAGTACCACTTTTGGTATAACCAGATGGACATACATAATTTACAGTTTTAGTAGCTTCTATAGTATTCTTATTATCTTTAATACATTTAGAACCACTTCTAGTATAACCACTAGGACAACTATAAACAGTTTCACTTACAGTATAAGCTTGTTTATATTGATATTCTTTAACATATTCATCAACTTCCGGATTATTTTCACAATTACCACTTAAGCATAATTGATTACATCCTAATTCTTCAGTTGTTTTAGCAACTTCAACCCCACATACAAGTGAAACAGTTAATTTGTATTTACCATTATTGTTAGTTACATATGCATAACTTCCTTCTGTATCACAAGTTTTATTATCTTTATATATCCAAGCAAATATTAATTCTTTATCAATTAATTCTTGAAGAGTATATTTTAATGTTTTACCTTTAGATGGAAGTTCACTTATTAGAAAGTATTCTTTAGCAGTATCGTGAAAATAACGATAGCCTTCTAAGAATTCTTTTGAATAAGCAGTATTATTATTAATATCATTAGATGAATTATTGTTATTATTGTTATTAGTACTACTATTAGTTTGATTGTCATATTCTACATTAACACCATTATTGTTATTGTTTCCTTTTACAAATAACCAAATGATGAAGAAAACAATTAAAGCCACAACTAATATAACAATACCTTTTTTTATTAAATTTCCCCAGTCAATTTCTGGTTTTGTATCTTCAGTATACATTCTGGTTTACCTCCTTACTTTATAAGTCCTTCATTAACAAGACAGAAGTTATCAAATTCAGGACCATTTAATACTGTAATCATATAAACTTGTAATTCTTCAAGTGCACGCATCTTAGATTCTAATTGATTATTTTCTTCTTCAACACGTTTCCATTCTTTATCTAGGTCAGCCCAAGCTTCATCAATCATTTCTTGAGTAGCCCCTTCTGGAATAATTGGTGTTGTTGGTGGAAGTTCAACGTGTTTTGGATATGCCAGTGGATAAAGAGGTGAAACGAAAGAATTATAAGCCATAAACCAGTCATATAAGTCTGTAACTTCAGCAGCATCATTAAATTCTTTATTATCTGTTAAAGCATCTTTATCACTGTTAATTCCATTAAATGAAGTAGCAAATATTCTTAAGAATCTATATAATTCAGTTTTATAACTATTGACATTAGGATTAGCTAAAACATTTTTAATAATTTCAGCATATTTTGCTAAGAATACATTCATATCTGTACCATCTTTAGCAAAATATTTTACAGCATCCATTTTTTTACTATCATCTTCAGTTATATTACCAAATAAATAATCTTCAACAATGGCATTAAATGCTGTATTAAATGATTGAGCTAAATTAGCATTTTCACCATAGAATAATGTTTTGTCATCAATTGAGGCAACAACATCACAAACATCATCAATTGTAGCTTCGCTATAGAAATTAGTTTCTAATATTTTAGCTGAACGATTAACATAATCAACCGCTTTATCAACAGTAGTGTTATATTTATTTAAAGCGTTTTCATAATATTCTAAGTAATCTAAATTAAAATCTTTTGAACTAGCATATTTTTCAGCTTCAGGACGATAAAATTCTAATAAAGATTTTAATGTTTCATCATCAAAGTTTTCAGTCATTAATTTAGCATTATATTCATTATAACCTTTTTCTTTTAAGGCTAAGATAACTGGATCTTCAACTTTTTCAATATTATCTAAAATATCACTTCGATCATTAGTAGTATCTAAAATATTAGTTGAATCAATATTTTCTGTAGTATCTTTAGTAGTATCATCATTTTCTTTATCCATTTTATCGGCTAATTTTTTAATGCCTTTATAAGTTAAAGTAGATACAGTAGCAAGAGCAGCAACAGCAACAACGCCTGCTGTAATTTTCTTCCAATGTTTTTTAAACCATTTAGCAAACTTCTTATCTTTTTTCTCTTTTTCTTTTTTAACTTCTTTCTTTTGCTTTTGCTTTTTATCTAGTTTTTTAAATTCATATATGTCAATATTAATAACTTGGTCAAGATTATCATCAATTATTGAATTAATATAATCAATACATAGATCAATTTTTGCATTCTTGTCCTTTTCGTTTGAAGATGAATAAACTTTATTTATAAGTTCAATTAATTGGTTATTTTGTTTAAATGCTTTATCATAATTTTTTAAAGCTATAAGTTTAGTATAAAGTTCAGCAATTTTAGCGCGAATCTCTTTGCTTTCTTTGCCGCTTAATAAACGCTCACTTCTTTGTAAATCAGTTACTTTTCTGTTAATTTGTCTGATGATTTCATCTGTGTTATCTAATTCGTCTTCTTTTAAATTATTACATTGAGCAACATTTTCCAAAATAGATTCTATAGTAGTTGAAATAGAAGAGAAAACTTCATCTTCATTTTCATTACTATCTCTTAATGAATCTAATTGCTTCATAATTTCGTCATAATTATACAGATAATCTAAACGACGAGCCAATTGTTCTAACTTACTTATTTTTTCATCAATTAAAGCAAGTTTCTTTTCCTTTCTTTTTGAATCATCTTCCATTTGAAGAGTGGTTCTTTCTTCTTTCAAACTTTTAAGTAAATAATCAAGTTTTTCAGAGTAGTCATTTAAAATTTCACAAATTTTTTCATTATTCATTACCAAAATCCCCTTTCAATGAATACGCGCTCTATCCTAACATAAAAAAAAGAAGTTGTCAACCATAACTTCCTTTAATTTTTATTATCTTATTTAAAATAAAGCGGTTTACCGGTTAATTCATATTCATAACTATGACTCTCACATAACAAATCATAAACATATGAAGATAATAACTCATATTTATAGCAAAGAGAATTTTTATTAATATTTATTGGAATATTTAAATTTTTTTTAATAGTATTTAAGTAATCCTGTCCTTTTTTATTAAACCCTAAAACTTTGATATAATCTAAATTAATTAATTTATTATCTTCTTTAGTAAAACCTATTAAAATATGAATAAGCATTCTTCTTATCTTATTATAAGTATATCTTTTTGATTTAATATTTTCAATTAGCTCATCTATATTGTGACTATTAATGATAACTTTTTTAAGACGATTATCAATACCTTCATCAACATCAACATAAATACTTAAATCTTTTTCTGTAATTATTTTATATTTTAAGTAATTAAATAAATTATCTAAATTAACTTTTTCAATATATTTTAAAGTTTTACTTGGAACATATTTAGTTATCTCCATATTATTTTTAAGTTTTTCTCTAATATTTGCGGCACTTATTATAGAATTATCAGAACTAGTATCTAAATAATCATTAGTTCTTTTAATTGAAAGTGGTTTTATTTTATAATTATTTTTTTTAATGGCTTTCATATATGATATAGCTAGTAAATCATTAGATTTAAAGTCAAAATCAATATTTAGGGCTTTAGCTAAACTAGAAGGGTAGTTGTAACCCATATCTAAATACTTTTTAATTTCTTTTTTATATGTATCATTTTCTTCATAAGTATAATCCGTTATTTTATTTAAAATATCAAGATCATTTGATTCACTTCCAAATATTAAATATTCACACTTTAATTCATTTAATATATGAACACTTATATTAGCAAAAGTATCAGCACTTTGGGTACCAAAAACAAAGGGCAGTTCAATAACAATATCTATACCATTTAAAAGAGCTAATTTAGTTTTATTTTCTTTAGATATAATTGATATTTCTCCACGTTCTAAAAAGTAGCCATTTAATACTAAAATGACTAGAGAATCTGGAAACATTTCTTTAATTTTTTGTAAATGATATAAATGTCCATTATGAAATGGATTATATTCGCAAATAATACCGATAATATTCATATAAAATCACACCGTTAATATAACATAAATTTTCTAAAAGATAAATTATTTTTCTTTATTTTCTTTCATAATTGACTTAGGTAAAGCTTCTTTTTTATCGGTTCTATATAATAAATAATCAATTGATGTATCGTAATAATCAGCAAGCTTTTTTAAAATTACCACAGGTATATTAATTTTTTCTAATTCATATTTACTATAATTAGATTGATCAATATTTAAATATTTAGCAATATCTTTTTGATAAATATCTTTATCTTCTCTTAATTCTTTTAATCTATTCATTTATAACCACCAATGTTATTTTAATATAGTTATAATTTACCTATTGGCATATAGGTATATTTTGCCTATAATTAACTTTAGGATAGGTAATATTTACCTATGAGTTAGGAGATAAGTTATGATTAAAAATAGAGTAGGAATAATAATTGCAATAATAATATTAACAATACTAAATATATTTTTAATATTTAAAAAAGATAGTAATATAATAGAAAAAAGTAAAGTAATAAAAGTAGAAAGAAAAGAATTTAATATATATAAAGAGCAAAATACGGGAAAGAAAGATTATGTATCAGTAAGTGATACAACATTTCCAACAAGTGGATATTTACTTAATACACAAGAAACAAAATGTTATGATTATAATGGAAGTAAATTAAGTACTAATCCTGTTACTCAAGAATTAACAAAAGGAAGCATAAATGGTTTAATAACAGTAAATAGTAATAAAACAATCTATTGTGACTTATATTTTGATAAAGATAATACAGCACCAGTGATAACTAAGTTTGATATAACAGGTAAAACTAGTACTGGAGCTAATTTAACAAATGGATATACATATCAATATGAAAATTTAGCATATGAATTAACATATACAGATAGTGATGTAGTACAATATTGCTTTAGTGATACAAGTACTTGTACAGATTGGAAAGAAATAAATACAAAACCAACAACAATAAACATTAATAGTACAGATGGTAAAAAGACAAAATATGTATATATCAAAGATAAAGCAAATAATGTATCAGCGGTTAAGAC